>JAQVOH010000043.1 GCA_028702695.1 Desulfotomaculaceae bacterium | reverse complement strand
CTGATTTCCCTGGCTGCCGGTTATTATCGTTCTTCCGGGGATTTAACCTTTATCCGGGCACACTACGGGGATTTGGCAACAGTGTCGGAAGTCATCGTTAAACTTCAGGATGACGATGGCTTGACCTGGGCCAAATCGGATCTGCAAATCAAGTATTTGATGGATAATTGTGAATGTTACCGCGGGTTGAAGGACTGGTCGTATCTGCTGGCTGAGATGGGTTTTGAAGAACAAAGCGATTTATACGACAGTAAGGCCGGGTTAATCAAAGACGGTATTCTGAATTACTTTTGGGACGAAGATACAGCTTGTTTCGCCTGGGCGGTGGACGCAGACGGTACAAAGTATCTTCCTCAACAGGGCCAAGCATATCCCGGTTTCTTTGCCCAAATATATCCCGTTACTTACGGAGTAGTTCCGCCGGCAAGTGAAGAAGCTGTACTGGCTTACAAAAGGATTAACGAAGGAGTGCCCAACTGGGCGCTCCTGGAAGTGGGGGACTCCTTTCCATGGGCAATTCTTGGTTATGCTGCTGTAATTATGAACGATTTGTCAAGTGCGGATAGCTTTTTAGGAAATTGCCGGTCCACTTATATCTTAACTGGTCGCTATTATCCTTGGTCTACCTTTGAGGATGCTTTTTATATACGCGCCTGCGATGCTTTGCGGGAAAATATCAGTATGATGATCATATAGTTGCCAGGTATATTGATGCGAATTATTCTTTTTTATTTTTATAACAAATTAACGCAAAATATAGTGGAAATGGCCCATAATTTAGTGTTTTTTCAGTATGTAAAATTGAAAAATCACTAAAGCCTCTTTTTTTTAAAAGGTAAATAAGGGTTTTAGGAGTTAAATAAATTTCCTTTGGGTGAGCTTGGCTTTTTGTGATATTGAAAAGTAATCCACGTATTAATATTATAATTGCTGTACGCAAATCTCTCTTCAATGCAGAATATATTACGTAGCCAGAACCATGTACTACAAAAATAGCACAGCCTTTATTCCTAAGCACGCGGTTGACTTCATCAAGTGTTTTATTTACATCAAGGTATTGTAAAGAAACCCGGTTCACTACAGCATCTACCGATTGGTCCTCAACAGGTAAGCTGTAGGCATCTGCTATTTTTGCGTGAACATTATTTACCCCCATTAGAGCAGCAAGCTGGTTAACTAATTCAACGCTAAATTGGTCATGATCAAAAGCATAAATATATTTAGGCTGATTACCTAACAATGCCCGTACAGTAGCCCCTGGTCCACTGCACAAATCTAATATAACTTTGTTTTCTTCAATTTCCTGTAAAAGCATATGATCAAGAGTGCCCGGGTGTAAGATTTGGCGATAATGTTCAAAGGCAGCATAATCAACCTTATAATTGGTAATTTTTAAGTGGTCATCGATTAAATTCAAGCTTATCAATTGATCAATTTGTTTTTTTGTTATAGGTTCAAAAGTATAATTATATATGTGTTTCTCACCACAATATAATTGGGCCAGAGCTGTGGTCAATTCGCTATTCAAAAGTAATTTTGCGGCGTTGATCATTTTATAAGCTTCTTTCTTATCCTGTTGCTGAGCAGTGGCTTGAGGTATTGTTAGTTCTATTATATCATTAGATAAGTAGTTAACAAATGGCCTGAGGGGAAGCTATGGACGGCAATATTGATTTCGTTATTATTTGGGTTGACGGGGATGACGAGGAATGGCAGAAAAGCAGAAATTGCTGCCTTGGCATAAAAGATGAAGTTGTCACGAGTATGTATAGAAATTGGGATAACTTGCAATATTGGTTCAGAGGTGTAGAAAAATTTACCCCCTGGGTCAATAAAATTCATTTCGTAACCTGCGGTCATTTGCCAAAGTGGTTGAATATCAATCATCCAAAACTGCATATCGTCAAGCATTCCGATTATATGCCGGAAGAATATCTCCCGACCTTCAATTCTCATGCGATTGAATTGAATCTTCATCGAATAGAAGGTTTAGCAGAACAATTTGTTTATTTCAACGATGATACCTTCATTATGGACCAGATGCAAGCAACAGACTTTTTTAAGAACGGCCTTCCTTGTGACACTCCAATCTTGTCATCCCTGGTACCTCTGGTGCCTAAAGATCCTTTTTTTCACTATTTTATTAATAACCTTTCGATTATTAATTACCATTTTTCCAAAAGAAAAGTTTTAAAGAAAAATTGGAGCAAGTGGTTTAGTTTAAAATATGGAAAGCTTTTATTTAAAAATATCTATTATGCCCCTGTTGGGGGTTTTTCTGGATTTTTAAACTTTCACCTGCCGGCAGCTTTTTTGAAAGCAAGCTTAAAAGAAGTGTGGGAAAAAGAACCTGAAGTTTTAGCCGCCACTTCGATAAATAAATTCCGTACTATCCACGATGTTAATCAGTACATTTTCTCCTACTGGCAGTTTGCAACCGGTAATTTCACTCCCAGAAAAACAAATTATGGCCGGTTCTTTTTAATAGAGCAAGATAATCAAGACCTTTTTGAGTGTATGTCCTTGAGAAAGTATAAAATGTTTTGTATTAACGACAACCCTGCGGTGATCCATTTTGATGAAAAAAAAGAAGCATTGAAAAAGCAGTTTAGTCAATTGCTTCCTGAACAATCAAAATTTGAGTTGTAGACGAAATTAATATTGGCATACATTGCCTTGCTAATGGTTCATAATTTACGATTCAACAATAATCTCTTTTCCTTTGTTTCCCTGCCTATTGAAGAAAAAGCGCAATGTGTTTTTTAGTTTTAGAAAAAAAAGTATTGAATAACAGCTGTAATCTTCGCGATACCCATCGACAACAATGCAATCTTCATAAACATTGAAAGTATGTAACCTCACATTGAACGGGGGTGAGTTTTGGCTGGATAATACCATTACTTCTTGTTCTTCGTATTCCTGCACGGATAATTTCTTAACCTCCATGATCCTGATTAAGTGTCCATAGGACTCCTCACAATCCTGCACCGGCCTGTATAACTTGCCCCGGTATTCGAAAAATCTACCACCAGGGCGCGCTGTTTTTAGATCGGTTTTGACCGGATTTATCGCATGAGGGGCAAATCCGCCAAATTGCTTGGAGAAAAATATGCGTAAATTTGACATGGCATCCGCTGCATTTATCCTCGTTGTCGCAAAAATCCAGTATTTATCATCATACTTCAGCAAGGTTGGATCTACTAGTGCCTGGTCACATAGCTTAATTCTCCGGTAGCTTTGGCCTCCATTGATACTTTTATAAGCATAGGTAGCACCGCTGCGAAAGCCTTCCGGTATGATGTAATCCTCAAATAAATAAGGATAGGACAGGTGGTGCTGGTCCTTTAAAAGGATATCTTTATGCACCAGCTCCAGGGTCTTTTTATCAACTGTTAAGCGGGATATTTTCCCCTTGGCTTCGGAAAAGACATATTCCTCAACTACAATATAGTAATATTTTTGGTCTTGATCACAAAGGAAGGGGTCTGCAAAATAACGATCCCTGTATTTATGTTGAACCCAGCGTATTTTCATGTTGTTTGGATTATCAAATATATCTTCAATACTGGCCTCCACTACTCCAACATTCCAGAAGTCCAGTAAAAATTCATCTTTTAAGCCCATGTTTATTACCTCTTTGAAGCTTTTCTTGGCCTATTTCAAGAAAATGAACTGGTAATTCTTTCTGAGACCGTACACTGCATAACATATAATCAAATATACCCGCCTGTAAAAAGGAAGCTGTTCTATATTTTTATGAATTGACCAGATATGTTTATAGCCGCCTTTTTTGTCTCTGGAAACAGAACCCCTTCTGATCCTGTACAGCGCTAAAACCTCTTTTTGTCCACGGGCTACATAGCCTTCTTTTAATATGGTTAGCCAATACAAATAGTCTTCAAATAAAGGGATACTGGTATTAAAATACCGCTTGCCAATTATTTCCGAATTATACACAGCGGTCAGGCACGGGATGTAATTGGTTTTCAGGAGCATGGCATAGCTCACCTGATCGGGTACAATAAAGTCCCCGAAGCCTTCGGCTCCATCTTCGCTGATGCGCCGGTAGGAGGAAAATACAAAAGGATGCTGCTCCTTTTCCATCAGCGAGATGGTGCTGGACAGGAAGTGCTCCAGCCAGAGATCGTCACTGTCAATAAAGGTGATATACTTGCCCCTGGCTGCTCTTAAACCCAGGTTTCTCGATCTGGCCGGTCCAATATTCTTGCCATTTTGATAAAGGCTAATTCTGTGGTCTGTTTTAACAAGGTTCCTGATCAGCTTAACAGTGTCGTCGGTGGACCCGTCATCCACAAGGATCATTTCCCAGTTGGCATAGTTTTGCCTGATGACAGATTGAATTGTTTTAGCTATCGTTTTTTCTGCATTATAGGCAGCCGTAATTATAGACACCAGCGGTTTCATAGCTCATCCCCTGATCAGGCGTTCGAATATATCAAAATATAAGGTCGCAATTTTCTCTGGCTCATATTCCTGAACCAGGGTCTGTCCGACCCGCTGCAGCTCGCTTTTTGGCGGCTGGTGCTCCAGCAGGTGTAATATTTGTGCGGCTAACGCATGAGGATCTGCAGCAGGCTCATAATAATTTACCATATTTCTTGTCACTTCAGGAATACTCGTCTCACGCGTAGTCAACACCGGTGTTTCGAACAGCGCTGCCTCCACGGGTGTCATCCCGAAGCCTTCGTGCAGTGAGGGTGAAACAAAAAGGTCTGCGTTCTGGTATAAATAATTTCTCTGTTCATCCGGCAGATAGCCGGTGAGGAGCAATTTTTCGATCTGCTGCTGGGCAGCATATTGCCCGAGGTCAATGTGGGGGTCCCCGATTGCCCCGGTCAGGACCAGGTGATGCTCCACTTGATCCTGAATAAGCTGGAAAGCTCTTAGCAAGGTGATGAGATTCTTATGGCTGCGGATGGAATTCACACATAAGATATAGGGTTTTTTTACCGGAAATGCCCTTGTTTTTTCGAAATCAACCCAAATGGGATTATTAATAACCGTAATCTTACCCGGGTCTGCACCGGGGTAGTATTTCAAAATATCCTGTTTAACAAATTGCGAGGGTACAACGATATGGCTGGTTTTATAAATTATTCCCTTATATCTGTATTTTAGATAATTTATATATTTTTTGCTGAGTTCATTTGGAAAATTTTTGAAAAACAAGTCGTGGAGGGTGATCAACGTGGGGACTTTATTGCTGATATAATCATTAGTCGCGTTAAAGGGGTGAAATAAGAGATCATAGCGGTCTTTTTTCAGTAAATGAGGAACCAGGCACAGATCTATATACATCGACTTAAAAAAACGGTGATACTTGTTCGAATTGTTAAAATCACCCCTAACAGCAATGGGAATAACCTTTGCCTCCGGAAATAAGCTAACCACTTTTTCATAGAAACTGTCGAAAACAAACAGGTGGAAATTCTTATCTAGCTTACCAATGGCCTGCAGGCCTTGAAGAAGATTTAACGCAAATTGACCAATACCCTCAAGCTGTTTGCCGTCCATCATAAAAGTGAGGTTTACCGCAAGCTTCATTGCATTAGTCCTCCAAAAAACTCATAATACCTCTTGCTGACTGCGGTATAAGCATAGCAGGCCATATAATCCTCTTTTATAGCTGCGAGTTTTGGCAGCGGCTGCTCCGTGTGCAAAAGCTCCAGCATTTTTTTTGCTAAAAGTTCATCGTCACCGGCAGGGTCATAATAGTTTAAAAGCTTTCTGGTCACTTCCAGCGTCGCCCCGGTCACAGAGGTTAGGACAGGAACACACCGGAGGGCAGCCTCGATGGCGGTCATGCCGAAGCCTTCAAAAAGCGAAGGATTGACATACAAGGAAGCGTGAGATAATACACGGTTTAGTTCCTGCTCCTTCAGAAAGCCTGTAAATATTACTCTTTTGCCCAGGTCGTGCTCGCTCACATAAGTTCTGAGGAAATCTGTCTCCTGTTTGATCCGCCCGATTAAAACAAGGTTGTGATCAATTTTGTGCATTATTTTTTCAAAGGCTTTAATTAAAGTAATCGTGTTTTTATGCCGGTAAGCAATATTTATTGCGCATATATAAGGTGTTGCGCTTGAGTGTTTTTCCGGTGGAAGGGAGAAGTCAGTATCAACCGGGTTATAAATCCTTTTAATTTTAGCTTTGTGCTGCGGATAATATTTCTCAATTTCCTTGAAATCATAGTCAGAAATTGCAACGATCTTTGTTCGAAGCTTAAAATCAAAATAATACTGCAAGCCATATATTACCCGGTCCTTCAGGGCAAACCGGCCGGCATTGCTTTTAACCTGGATATCATGCGGTAAAACAACCGTGGGTATTTTAAACTTTTTCAAGCCGGTATTAAAATGAGGGAAAAAAAGCACATCGATCCCGTGCTGCTTTACCAGCCGGTCAAGCTTGAAAGTCTTAAATAAGCTGTCCACAATCGTCTTATTTAGTGAAGTATTTGGATAAGGAATAAAGGTGAAGTTGGCATCAGGGATTAAGCCTTTTATGACCGCTGCTGAATAATCATAGGTAAAAATATGGATGTTCCTGGCTTTCCCAATGGCTTGAAAGCCCTTAAGCAAATTAAAAAGCACCTGCTCTTTTCCGCCGCTGTGGGTGCGGTTTAAAAAGCTGGCATCGATTCCTAGTTTCATTTCTTAACCCGCCCTAAATATTGCTTTATTTTTATTAGGCTGTTCAGGAGCACAGCGACTTCTTTTACCCGCAACAGCCACAGCAAAAACAGATAGATAATAATGCCTGCACCAACTGCAATTAATAATGCAACCAGTTGGCTTAATAAGCCGCCCGCAAGAGTGCCGGTCAGGACCATAGCCAGGACATGATAAATCTGGTAGGCTGCGACACTCATCATTAAGGCCGCGCCGGTGCTTTTCATTAGAATAATCAACGCCTGCCGGTAGTTGAGCGGCCCGACTCTCTTCCTTAATAATAGGGCATTAGGAATTACGACCAGCATGCCTGCCAGACTGGATGCCAGGGCCAGGCCGTTATAAGCCATTGGTTTGATTAGTAATAGACTAAACGTAATGTTCAGCAGGATCATAAGGAAACCTGTCTGCATCGGGGTTTTGCTGTCCTGGGTAGCGTAAAATGCTTTCGAAATAAGGCTATTTATCCCTGCCCCCAGCATGCCGACACTGAAGTAAGACAGTACCCCGGCGGTTTTCAACACTTCATCAGGACCGAACTGCCCCCTTTGATAAAGCACGGCTATCCCTGGTTCTGCCAGGGCCAAGACGCCAAAGGTCAAAGGAGTCAGGATTACAATTAACAGATTCATTGCCCGGGAAAATACAGCTTTAAATTGAACGATATCGCTTTTCGCAATATGTTTTGACAGATTCGGGTAGATCATTAAATATAAGGCTGCCGTGAAAATTGTCATCAGCATGCCGTTAACGGTACCTGCATAGCCCAATAACGATACGCTGCCTTCACTCAGACCAGAGGCCAGGAACTTGTCCACCAGGCCGTTGATTTGCCCGGCAGTACTGCCTATAAATACAGGTAATACCAGGGTCACTATGCTCTTCATACTTTGCCTGTCGGGAAGGTTGATTCTATAACGAAAGCCCTTTAAACGCGCTGCGTACAGGCATAGTAATAAATGTGCTCCATAGCCCAGCAAGTAACCATACATCAACCAGGTGTAATTAAACATAGCGCTCAGGGCGATCACGATAATATTGACGACATTGACCATAAGCCCGGCACTTTTTTCGTAGATGAACCCCTCATTACAGTGCAAGAATGTCTTTACAATTTCATTAACTGAAAAAATGCAGGCAACCATAAAACCTATGCGTACATATTGTACCGTCAAAAGATGTGTCTGCCCGGAAAATCCATAAGCGATCACGGAGACGATCGGATCAGCGAAAACAAAGCCGATCAATGCGAGGCCTGCGGCAATTAGAAAAGTCATATTAATGACTCCGCTGGTAAAGAGGTTGCCGCTTCTGAAGCCATATTCCTCTTTGATCTTACTGTATAGAGGAACAAAACTTGTGGCAATGGCGGGCATAAACCCTGTAAGCACAAAAAAAGGAATCGATTGTGCCATTAAATAAGCATCTATAATGTAGGTTGCGCCAAAATACTTTGCCAGCAGCATTTCTCTCAGGAAGCCAATGACATTGGACAACAATATTATGAGTGTAATTACTGCAGCGGTCTTTTCTGTCTTACTCATCTTTAAATTCTCAAATCTTTGATATTGTCCGCGCTATCGAGCGCGATTCTTAGATATAGACGGCTGGTTTGGGCACCGATGGCAGCCCAGTCATATTCCGCCTTGATTTGACTCCAGATCGCCTGCTCAACAGGCCTGGTCACATCCTCAAGGTGTTCCACGATCCCCTCCAGCAGGGCGCGCAGCCCGCCAGGGTCGTTTTGCTGCAAGATCCAGCCAATATTGCCGTACTTAAAAGGCTGCGTCAATTCGCCGGCAGTAGAGACCAGTACTTTTTTTCCCTCGGCAATTGCCGTTAATAAGAGCCCGCTTTGTGAAATTTGACGATAAGGCATTAAGATCAGGTCAGACAGTTTAAGCAGCGCGATAAATTCTTCGTCAGGAATAAAACGATCAATGAAAATTACATTTTCAGCCCGGATTGCTTCCTTATTTAGCCCCATTTTGTTTTTGCCGGCAATGATCAGTTTTACTTTTTTGGATTTGCTTAAGGCTGCAGAAGCTTGCCAGGCTTCTATCAGTAAATCCGTTCCTTTATAATAGTCCATCGTTCCCAAAGCTGAAAAAACAATTTCGTTTCCGATATTCAACTCTATTTTTAATTGCCGGCTATTAAGTTCTGTTTTAAAGTACTGTTCGAGCTTCAATAAGCCATGCTTGATTATTGCTATCTTATCTTTATCAATGAAAGCAGTTAAATCACGTTTGCTGGTAGGGGTGTGCACAATTACTTGATCAACAATTTTCAAGATCTTGATCATGCTGGCTTTATATTTTCTTTCGTCAAAATGCGTAAGGGCGTCATGAGATGTATAGATAATCCTGGAGTATTTTTTAATATAAGCTAAAAACAAATAATCTAGAGGGGGCAGTTTCAGCCATTGAAAATGAACAATGTCCGGTTTTCTTTTCCTTATATCGCGGAGCAAGATTATTTGCGATTTGATGTAGTTTATGATCTTTAATAGCCCTTTTTTTTGAGAGTAATGATATATCTTTTTTATGTCTGCATTAGGAATGGATATGTTGAGTTTTTCATTGGCATAAAAGCTAATTTTTATGTTTTTATTGATATTTGATAATAATTCATAGTCATACCCGGCCAGGTTGTGGTATGACATAGGATCCACAAAAAAAAGTTCAACCTCTCGTATACCTTTTTTGCTCTGCATTACGATGGCTCCTGCTAATACATAGTACCCATTTAATATAACACAAAAAATATAAAACCAAAATTGTTGCTTCTGTCTGATCCATTATTTTGACCGGATTCCTTTTTATTACCAATCGTGATAAACTTTACTCATTCCATATTTGAATTACATATTTAAGACTGTTCAACTTCAATCAAAATAAAGCAATAGGGTTTAAAGGTGGTTATACATCATAAACAATAAGAGTTTATTAAATCAAATATTTATCTATTTCACACTGCTTGGCCTGGCCACTTTCTGGCTTGTGCGTTTTGAGCCTGCTCTCTGCGATATTCTGTTTGTTCTGGCTGGTGCAGCCTGGCTGATAGACCGGTTTATCCACGGGAAAGGGGTGCCCCTGGAAAGCAAAGACTGGCTGCTGCTTGGTTTTTTGTTAACTGGTTGGATCGGGGTGGCGTATGCGCCTTCCATCCCTGAGAGTGTCAGGTTTGCTGGAATCACCACTTATCTTGCCGTGTTTTACTATATCATCCGGCAGGCATCTAAAGACATTAGCCTCCGTAATATCATGATTTCATTCTACCTGGCTTCCGCTCTGATTACAGTCGTGTTAGTCTGGATAGCCATAGCAGGCTCACCGTTATGGCAGTTGCCGGCAGATTCCCTTCTAACTTATAGAACCAGGCCCATCGCTCTTTTTAAAAGTCCAAATGTCGCCGGGGCGTTCATTGTTCCAGCGGCCCTGTATTTTTTGTGGAGAAGCCTCCAGTACGTGCGGCCGGCCGGATTGGCAGCATTATATCTTATTTCCGAGTGCGCGGTCTTTTTGACCATGAGCCGGGGCGCCTTAATGAGCCTCGGTCTGGGTTGCCTCATAATCTTTTTGCTGACGCCGTCCACCTGGCGGAAACGATTTACCTTAATGGTCTTGTCCGTGCTGGTGGTTGAATTATTATCTTTTGTCCTGGCCTTTTATCCGGCAACAGTGGTTGGCGAGCTAGATCGGGTATTTCCACACATGCCTTTATTCCGCTATGTAGTAACCGAAAAGTCACTGCCTCCGGCAGGAATGCTGGCAATATATCCTCAAGGTGTGGTCAAGGATTATGACCGTGGCGGGCGTGCTTATGCCTGGAAGGCGGGTCTGGAAATAATCAAGGAGCAACCGTTACTGGGGCGGGGCCCGGGTAGTTTTGAAAGTTTATCTCCTGCCATAGAAGAGAAGCTTGGAGCAAAGATAATCACCCCCTCTGCCCATAATTTATATATTCGTGTTATGGCAGAAAATGGCATTATAGGTTTCGCCCTGCTCCTGGTCTTCTTTATTTACGCCTGGCGAAACGCCAGGTACAAAGGTGACAACCTATGGATTAAAGCCGCCCTCGTCGCTCTCCTGGTTGATGCCTTTTTTATTGATTCACTGCACTTCCGCCACCTTTGGCTGCTCCTTGCTTTGCTCTAAAGAGGCACTAGGAGCGGTGAAGTAATGAGAAAATAAAAATGGCCTGGTAAAACCAGTGCCATTTTTAGAATTCGCTTTAAGATAGAATTACATTGGTAGCTTGCAGTCCACGTGCTCCTTTTTCAACATCAAATTGTACCCTTTGACCTTCATTAAGTGATTTGTATCCTTCGGATTTTATTGCAGAAAAGTGCACAAAGACATCATCACCACCTTCTTTCTCAATAAATCCAAATCCTTTTTCAGCGTTAAACCACTTTACTGTACCATTCATATAAATGCACCTCCTAAACGATGTGTTGTTATTATGTTATTCCAAGCAAAAAATATTCTTGAATAATTATAGTTAAACTGTCAGAGAAAGAAAGAGATAACAAAATGGTGTAAAAGCACACTATTAATGAGTATCCTTTAAGTGCTGGTTTATAAGAGCAATTAAGTTGTTTGGTAAACAAGTGTGATATGCTTTATAATGACCATATCTGATGGACAAAATGGATACTTAAGGTGAGCATATGAAACACACATTTTCAAATGAGACAATAGATTATGCTTTAATTTATAAGAAGCGCAAAACAATGGGCATTTATATAGATAGCTATGGGCATGTTGAAGTGCAGGTACCTAAAGAAACACCAGAAGAAAAAGTTCTTCAGCTATTAGAGGTAAAATGGGATTGTATTCAGCGGACAACAAAAGAAATGAAAGAAAGAATGGTTGGGCAACAGGAGAAGGTCTATGAGCATGGAGAGGTATTCCAATATTCAGGAAATGACTACCCCATAGAAATTATAGAAGATATTTCTGTACAGCAAGATCACGTTACCTTTAAAGGGGATAAGCTCATCATATATGTGAAGCAGCATGAAGATGAGAGAGTAAGACAAGCCCTAAAACGGTTTTATTATCAAATGTGCAAGTCGCTGGTGGAGAGGCGTATTCGATTTTATCAAAGTAGTTTTAAATTAAAACCGCGCTCAATTAAAATTTCTGATAGTAAGAGTAGATGGGGCACTTGTGATTCAAAGCTACAGTTAACCTTTAATTGGAAATTAGCAATGGCGCCATTAGAAGTGATTGATTATATAGTAGTGCATGAAATGTGTCATATGGTCCATTTGAATCACGATCGATCATTTTGGCGTCTTGTCGGCAAAATTCTTCCAGATTATGAAGAACTGCAAAATTGGTTGGCACAATCAAGTTGGAAGATGAATATTTAAGCAGAAACTTGACGGATTCATGCTCGCTAATCCAAATGCCTAGCATGTCCTTATGGCTGTAACATCCCTAGCATTGGCGGCCGCAGATATTTGTGTGGGAAAGTGAATATTCCATATATTTAAGAAAGGTTACGGAGCCAATGTGCGGATAGCCGTTTATATGTTGGTAATTATACGTTATAATTCAGTCAATACTTCATTCATAAGGAGATGTCAGTATGGGAATAAATGATATAGCCCGTCAGGTCAAGGAAGCTTCCATTAAACTGGCTGCAATGGGAGCGGAGCACAAGAACAGGGCTTTGGCGCAAATAGCCAGGTCTTTAACTGAACGCGAGAACGAAATCATTAAAGCCAACCAGGCAGATTTAAAAAGGAGCGAGGAGGAAAACCTGCCGGAGCCCCTATTGAAAAGGCTGAAGTTTGATGAGGCAAAGATAGCGGATGTCGTTGACGGGATTAATAGCCTGATCAAGCTGGAAGATCCGGTCGGTAAGACGTTGCTTGTAACCGAGCTGGACGAAGATCTGGAATTATATAAAGCTACTTGTCCGATTGGCGTAATTGGGGTGATTTTTGAATCCAGGCCGGATGCTCTGGTGCAGATTTCCACCCTTTGCCTGAAAAGCGGCAACTGTGTGTTGCTTAAAGGCGGCTCCGAGGCGATGGAAACCAACCGGATCCTCGCAGATGTCATTATCAAAGCAACAGCAGCAGCAGGGGTCCCTGCCAACTGGCTCAAGCTATTGGAGACCAGGGCACAGGTCAGTGAGATGTTGAAGCTGGATGAATATATTGACCTGATCATACCCAGAGGCTCAAACGAGTTTGTCAGATACATTATGGACAATTCAAGGATCCCGGTGATGGGGCACGCGGATGGCATATGTCACTGTTTTGTCGATGAGGCTGCCGAGCTGGAGATGGCGGTTAACATTGTAGTGGATTCAAAAACCCAGTATGTGGCCGTATGCAATGCTACGGAAACCCTGCTGGTGCATGAAAGGGCTGCAGCAGAGTTTTTACCAGTACTAAAAGATGCCCTGGATAAAAAACAGGTGGTGCTCACCGGCTGTCCCAGGACACAGGAAATCATTCCGGTTGCTCCTGCCACTGAAGCAGACTGGAAGACGGAGTACCTGGATTACAAGCTGTCGATTAAAGTGGTAAGCGATGTTGATGAGGCGATCAACCATATCAATTATTACGGCTCCGGCCACACGGACAGCATCATTACGGGCAACGAGGAAAATGCGGCCAGGTTCATGTCCCTGGTTGACTCGGGCAATGTTCTCTGGAATTGTTCCACCCGCTTTAGCGACGGCTTCCGCTACGGTTTTGGTGCGGAAGTGGGTATTAGTACCAGTAAAATTCATGCCAGGGGACCCGTTGGCCTGGAAGGGCTGGTTATTTACAAGTTTAAGCTAGTAGGCAAAGGTCACATTGTCGCGGACTACTCCAACAGAGTTAAAACATTTAAACATAACAAACTGGATAAAAAATTTCCTTTATAGGGAATACCAGCTGTTAAGCTATCACCCCGGTTCAGGTTGGCAATGCTGTAACAAACCGCCAGGCCCAGGCCGGTTCAACTATCTTTTGTGGAGAAGAAGGGAATGCCCAACTTTTCAAGTTTGTTTCAGCGCCAGGGGGGTAACATTACTAGCATGAAGTATATCTTCAGTAACAAAAATATTCGCTCAAAACGGCAAGAAGTTATCGCCTCGAATCACGATAACTCATTGCCGTTTATGAGTTTGATATGTGGTGCCGCTGGCGGCATGTGGAACTAATTGCTATTTTTTGCTGCTAGTATTTACCGTTATGAGGTCAATTTGGCGTTTGCCTTTTTGTTGAGACGCAGGCTTATTTTTCTCCCCCAATCATCAAAAATGGTATACACAACAGGCACAAAAACCAGGGTTATCAGGGTCGACAGGGTTAAACCAAAGGCCACCACCACGGCCATTGGCGCCTGTCCTTCCGCTCCTTCACCGCTGCCAAAAGCCAGCGGCAAGAGCGCCAGAATGGTGGTAAGCGCCGTCATCAAGATGGGGCGCAGCCTGACCGGACCGGCTTCCAGGATAGCCTCCCTGAGATCGTAGCCTCTTTTGCGCAAAGTGTTAATGTAATCAACCAGCACAATGGAGTTGTTGAGAACAATACCGACCAGCATAATGGCGCCGATCATGGCCGTCACGCTCAGGTGGTGTCCGGTCAAACCCAGTCCCAGGACAACCCCGACAAAAGTGGGGGGTAACGCAAACATAATGATAAAGGGTTGAAATAAAGATTCAAACTGGGCCACCATGAACATGTATACCAGCAGCACAGCCAACACCAGAGCCAGCGCCAGGGAGCCGAACGATTCCGCCATATCCTCGGCCTGGCCGCCAAACTCAACCAGATAACCATCAGGAACAGCAAGCCTGTCCAGTTTTTCCTGGATTTCCGTGTTAATGCTGCCCAGGTCCCGGCCGGCAATATCAGCGGTAATATTGACCTCCCTGGTTTGGGAGTATCTGGTGATTTGCTGCGGGGCCTTGTCGGTTGCTATATGCGCCACGGACGTAACCGGCACTCTGGCTCCAGTAGCAGATACAATCGTCAAGTTGGCCAGGGCATCTGCGGTGGCAGTTAAACCGTTAGCTGTTTCCAACCTGATATCCACCTCGTTATCACCGGTGCGCATGCGGCTGACAACCTGGCCGTCAAAGGAATTGCGAACCGCTGACATTACTTGGCTGGCGGTAAGGCCATAGCGGGAGGCTTGTTCCCGGTCTACTACCACCTGCAGTTCATAACTGGTATCGGCAAGAGAGTTTTCGGCATTTCTAGTTCCCGCAGTTTCTTGAACAATATTCCACACCTGGTCGCCTAGTTGCTGTAATATTTCCAGGTCATCGCCACGTATGGAAATGTCTACCGCACTGCCTGTAGACATTGCGGTGCCGGTAGTTACAGTTATTTCAGCTCCTGGCACCTTGGCAAGAATCCGGCGTAATTGTTCCGCTGCCTCCGTGGTTGTGATCTGGCGTTCATCAAGAGGCTTCAATTTCACCTGCAGAGCAGCAGTTCCTGAGCTTGTCATGCCCATTGTATAAAGACCGCCGCCACCCACCACGGAAAAGATATGGTCAATATCACTGATTTCATGCCTGATCAGGCCTTCAATATTTTCAGCTAATTTTTTTGTTTCATCCAGCTTTGTTCCAGCGGGCATTTCTACATTTACGGTTAGTTCGCCCTGGTCCATGTTGGGAATGAACTCAGTCCCGATTAAAGGAGTGGCAGCCAGGCTTAAGACCAGTGACGCAATAACGAACAAAATGACTTTCTTTCTGTTGCCCAGGGACCACCGTAAAAGTTTACCATATTGCTCGTTTAGTTTATGCAAGAAGCGTCCAAAATGGACAGCCGGATTTTTGCTATTTCCTTCAAAAACCGCTTCAGGTGGCGGAACGTTTTGTAGTAATTTTGAAGAAAGCATCGGTACCAGTGTTAAAGCGGCAAAAAGAGCGGCTATGTGAGAAAAACTCACGGTTAAAGCCAGGGGTTTAAATAATATGCCGGCCAACCCTTCCACAAAAACGATGGGCATAAAGACAAGTACCTGGGACATCGCTGACGCCGTCACGGCGCCTCCCACTTCAGCGGAGCCCAGCTTGGCGGCTTCAATCATCCCATAACCGTTTTGCCGGTAGCGATAGATACTTTCCAGCACCACCACCGAAAAGTCCACCAGAGAGCCCAACCCCAGCATCAGACCGCCCAGGGACATCATATTGATGGTCTGGTTGCCGAAATATAACATGGCAAACGTGGCTATTATTGAAATGGGCATTACCATTACCACGACGAGGGTACTGCGGACATTGCGCAAGAAGAAGTAGAGGACGATAACCGCAAAAATGCCGCCCAACAGCCCGTGTTTAGTGACACTATCGATGGAATTTTGAATAAATGTGGACTGGTCCATGATGTTTTCAATCTTGATGCCTGCCGGCAGAACTTTGTTGAGTTCGGCAACCTCCTCGTGTACCTGCCTGGCCACCTGAACGGTGTTGCCGTCCGATGCTTTCATGACATTAATACCCAGAGACGGTTCGCCGTTGGTAGTAGTAGATGAGGTGTCCTTCTTAAATGAATCTTCTATGCTGGCAATATCACCCAGGGAAATGGTGTTCCCTGAGCCCGGCAGGCTAACCCTGATATCTTTTAAGGATTCAGGGGTGTTGTACTCGCCCAATACTCTAATGGACATCTGGCTGGAACCACTTTCCACCGTTCCCGCTGTACCGGAAATATTATCTCCGGCAATAGTTTGCATAACTTGATTAACGCTCAAGCCATAGGATTGCATTTTGGCCTGGTCCAGTTGAACCTTTATTTCCCGCTCTTTGCCCCCGTTGAGCGAAGCTGAAGCGACACCTTCGATTCTTTCCAGGCGGGGTTTAATGGTGTCCTCAGCAATTGTTTTCAGCCGCACCAAGTCTTTCCCGTCTACGGAGAGCATAATGATCGGCATCGTATTGGGGTCCATTTTTAATGTCATGGGTGAGCCCGCATCTGACGGTAACGAGCCTTTAATCAGCTCAATCTTATCCCGCAGGTCATTAACGGAGGTGTCCACACTGGTGCCCCAGTTGAATATTACGATCACCATTGAACTCCCGAATTGGGAAACTGACCTGATTTCTGTAACATTACTGACAGTCGCTACCGTTGACTCAATTGGTTTGGTGACCAGCTTTTCTACTTCAGCCGGGGCGGCACCTTCGTAGGAGGTAATAATTGCCGCCACCGGCAGTTCCATATCCGGATAAAGGTCTACCGCCAGGCGGGGTAGTGCAAAGAGCCCTAAAACCACCAGGGCTACAATTAACATGGTGATGGCAAGAGGGCGTTCGATGGACACATCAGTTAGTTTCAATTATCGCTACCCCCTTGAGCATTGACCACTTCAACCGCTTGCCCGTCAGTCACCAGGTGATTACCTTTGACAATGATATCCTGGCCTTCCTGAACACCCTCTGTTATTTCCACTAACTGGCCGGAAGTAACCCCCGTTTTGACCGCAATTTCTTTGGCCTTACCATCTTCCACTGCATAGACGAAGTATTGCCCGTCACGTTCCAGCACCGCATCTGCCGGCATGACCACAGCGCCCTTGGATATGCCGGTTTCAAGGTTCAATTGGGCCACCATGCCGGCTTTAATATCACCTTGCTCATTGTTTAATTGAATTTCCACTGGGAACGCCCGAGTGGAAGGGTCTGCTTTAGGCGCTACCGAGATAACGGTCCCGTTCACGGTTTTATTTAAAGAGTTAATGGTTACTGAAACCTCAACCCCCGGTTTAATGGAAACGATAACATTTTCTGATAGTTGTAATTTAGTCTTAACCGTGTCCAGCTGCACTACTGTTACCGCAGTAGCCTGAGGGCTGGCCATTTCACCGTTTTCTATACCTACGGATGCCACTAAGCCTGTTAAAGGAGAAGTCACCGTGAAGTTATTATAATTATCCAGTGCGTTTTGATTGGTGGCCTCAGATTGTACAACTTGCTCCTGGGCCAGCTGCAGGCCGATGCGGGCATTATTGAGCCCGCTTTCAGCTTGCTCAAATTGAGTTCTGGATACTGCTTGCGCCTCGAAAAGCTCTTTCATGCGATTATAGTTCAACTCGGCGTCAGTTAATGTCTGTTGCGCTCTATTGACGCCGGACATTGCTACATTTACGCCTGCTGCTGACAGGGTTTTGGCATTGCGGGCTTCCGTAGCGTCTAACTCGAATAAAACTTGTCCCTGACGAACTTGATCTCCCACTTTAACATGCACAGCAGTAACCCGGCCGGAAGCCTTAGGGGCTACAGCAGCCTCGGCGCCGGCCATGATTTCCCCGCTGGTATTTACTGTGTGGGCCAGATCCGCAACCTGGGCTTTGGTAATCTCAACAGGAACCAGTACTTCTTCTAGCGGCGTGTCTTTCTTGCCGCAGCCTCCGAGTACCAGCACGATTAGTAATAATATGCCCAGGACTGTTAAACGTTTCAATTTAATATCTTCTCCTTTGTAACTAATTAATTAATACTTTAAAAGATGTTCTCACTAATTATTTATTTGAAATACCCTCAAAAAAGATATCTAAAGCGGTTTTAGCTGTGCGCTCCAATACCTTTTGATCATTGTATTGTGTAAACCACTGCAAGCTGAGACCTTCAAAAATACCGGTAAAGACATTTGCAGCTGTTTCAGGGTCTAAGGCTCTAAACTCCCCCTTATCTATCCCATCCTGAATAACTTGCTTGATGATATTGCTGTTATTTGAATGATTCATAATGCCACATGCTCTGTCCAGCATTTCTTTATCCTTGATATGTAGTAAAAATTCATGTATTAATGCCAAAACAGGCGCCAATATTAATTCAAGAAAGAATTCTACGAATTTGCTAAGCGCTTCCTTCGGTGAATCATCACTTTTTAACCGGGTCAAGAGTTCTGTGTTCCATTCACTAAACCGGTTTTCAATGATGTATAAAAAAATTTCATCTTTGCTTTTGAAATGCCAGTAAATTCCCCCTTTACTGAGTCCTGATACCTTGACGATCTCATCCATAGATGTACCATTATAACTGGAGGCTAAAAAACAAGCTAAGGCAGCATCTGCGATTAAGTCCTTTTTTAACGATTTGCCCACAATACCTACTCTCCCCCTAACAAACCGACTGGTCGGTCTGGAACAATTTTACGGCGTTTTTTTGCTATAGTCAATAGATAGTTATACTATCTTGAGTGATAACGATTTTATGACCGGATCATCTCTTTTAAATATTTAGCATATCCTTTGTTGACATTGTTCTCTAAAGATGTTTGTTCCTCTATGTTGTTTGCAGCTTCCAATAATTTTAGATGAGGCTAAACAAAAGGGACGGTACACAACGTGTTGCGTTATAATAGATGTTGGTGTGTATATCCTGACCCCTATGTACTGGAGCATTTTGGACGATTGAAATTATTTTGAAAGAATGTAATATTGGGGAGATGAGGGTTGCAATGCTCAGGTCAGCAGTGGAAAAGGATTTATATGAAATCCTGGAGATTTATAATGATGCTATATTAAATACTACAGCAGTTTACACCTACAGGGTTCAGACAATAGAGGAAAGGAAGCTGTGGTTTCAGAATAAGCAGGAGGACAATTTCCCTGTCCTTGTTTTTGAAGAAAAAGATAGGGTCACAGGTTTTGCAACTTTTGGCCCTTTCAGAGCCTGGCCAGCTTATAAATATACGATAGAACACTCAGTTTATGTGCATAAGGGCAATAGGAAACGCGGCGTCGGGACTGCGCTGGTAAAACAAATAATTAAAATTGCAAACGAAAGAGAGTTTGCAACATTAGTGGCCGGCATAGATGCCTTTAATGAAAACAGTATTAAAATGCATGAAAAACTTGGTTTTCAATATTCCGGCACGATCAAAAGGGCTGGCTTCAAGTTTGGCAAGTGGCTTGATTTAGCATTTTATCAATTAGAGCTTTCAGGTCCTAAAAATCCAATGGATGGTTAAGGCAATAACGTTATTGACGGGATAATATTGTGCCAAGACTTTTTTGTCGTAAAAGCAGGAAAATTTCAATAAAAAGAAAAATATACCTCAGTGGAGGTAATGCGATGATCGAGATCAAGAACCTCAGCAAAATCTATGCGGCATCAGGACAAGAAGTACTAGCGCTGGATGATGTCAGCCTCACTGTGCAAAAGGGTGAGATATTCGGAATTATCGGCTTGAGCGGCGCAGGCAAAAGCACGTTGATCCGGTGCATCAACATGCTGGAAAAGCCTACCCGGGGTTCTATAGCGGTCGATGGCCGCGAGATTACCTCGCTTGGCAAACAGGAGCTGCGTTTAGCCCGGCAAAAGATCGGCATGATCTTTCAGCAATTTAACCTATTGTCTTCGAGAAACGTCTTTGATAATGTCATGTTTCCGCTGGAGATAGCAAAAGTCCCGCGGTCTGAGGCCAAAGAGCGTGTACAAGAGCTGCTGGAGCTAGTGGGCCTCACCGATAAAGCTGGGATGCATCCGGCCCAGTTGAGCGGCGGTCAAAAGCAGAGAGTGGGCATCGCCCGTGCTCTGGCCAACGGCCCCAAGTTGCTTTTATCCGACGAGGCCACCTCAGCCTTAGATCCTCAGACGACCCGTTCGATCCTAAAACTGCTTAAAGATATCAATCGACAGCTCAATTTGACAGTTTTACTGATAACCCATGATATGAATGTGATTAAAGATGTCTGTGACCGGGTTGCGGTCATCGATAACTCCCGTATTGTAGAGATCGGTGATGTCCTGGAGGTCTTCTCTAACCCACAGACACCCACCTCACACAGTTTTGTCAACGCGGTTATCAGCCATGAGGTCCCCGGTGAGTTGCTGCATAGTCCTATGGATCACAGCGGTGACACTGCCACCAAACTTATCCGGGTGTCATTTATCGGCGCGTCCGCAGGCAAGCCCCTGATATCCTCCATGATCCGGCGCTATAACATTGATGTCAGCATCATTTATGGCAACATCGACCGGATCAAGGATACCCCGTTTGGCAACCTGACCCTTGAAATGATCGGGCATTCCGAGTTATTGCAGGAAGCGCTGGATTATCTGCGCGGTGAGGGTCTGGAAATAGAGGTGTTGAGAAATGCTTGAGCTTTTTGGGGATAATTCCTGGATTGTTGGGAAGGTACTGGTGGCTACCTGGGAAACTATCTACATGGTTCTGACATCTACCGTTTTAAGCTACCTGTTTGGCCTGCCGCTGGGGATCATCCTGGTAACCACAGCTGAAAACCATATCATGGAGAACAAGGGTTTAAACCGGGTTCTCGGGTCGATAGTCAACGCTGCACGGTCCATACCGTTTATTATTTTCCTGATCTTGCTCATACCTTTTACCCGCTTGTTGATTGGGACTTCGATCGGCACCGTGGCGTCAATTGTACCCCTTACCATTGCTGCTATCCCCTTTGTTGCCCGCATGGTGGAGACTTCGTTGAAAGAGATTGAACGGGGACTTATTGAGGCGGCTATTTCGATGGGGGCTAATGCCCAGCAGGTCATATCCAAGGTTTTGTTGCCCGAAGCAATGCCTTCTTTATTGCTGGGGTTTGCCATAACTGCTATTAACCTGGTGGGCTATTCAGCTATGGCGGGAATTGTGGGAGGAGGTGGTCTTGGTACACTGGCTTACTATTATGGTTACCAACGCTACGAGGACACCGTGATGTTGATTACCGTAATAGTCCTCATTGTACTTGTCCAGGGGGTCCAAATGCTCGGCGACAATCTTGCAGGCCAAATAGTCAACAAAAGGAGGTAAAAATATGAAGAAGTTTTTGGTACTCATCGGTTGTTTAATATTTACAGCAGGTGTTTTAGCTGGCTGCGGCAGCAAGCCGGCGGCCCAGGATACTGCCGGGGATTCCAGCGCACCGGCCAAATTGGTGGTTGGGGCTACTGCCAAACCCCACGCTGAAATACTAGAAGTTGTCAAGCCCCTGCTGCAGAAAGAGAATGTAGATCTGGAGATCAAGGTTTTTACTGATTATGTGCTGTTAAACCCTGCCCTGAAGGACAAGCAAATTGACGCCAACTTTTTTCAGCACACACCGTACCTGGAGGATTACAACGCCAAGAATAACGCCAACCTGAGCTGGACAGTCAAGGTCCATACCGAGCCTATGGGTGTATACTCCAAAAAGATTGAAAAGCTTGATACGCTGGCCGCCGGGGCCAAGGTAGGCATACCCAATGACGCAACCAACGGTGGGCGGGCTTTAGCGGTTCTGGAGCAAGCCGGACTGCTTAAGCTCAAGGATGGAGCTGGCGTAACCGCCACGGATAAGGACATCGTTGAAAACCCGAAAAACTTGGGGATCGTCATGATGGATGCGGCGATGCTGCCAAGGGCCTTAGAAGATCTGGATGTTTGCGTGATCAACAGCAATTACGCGCTTGAAGCAAATCTCAATCCTGTAAACGACTCCATTTTTACGGAAGCAAAAGATTCACCTTTTGCCAATATCCTGGCGGTCAGGCCCGAGGACAAAGAAAAGGACAGCATCAAAAAGCTGAGCCAGGCCCTGCAGTCGCCTGAAGTCAAAAAATTCATTGAAGATAATTACAAGGG
>JAQVOH010000139.1 GCA_028702695.1 Desulfotomaculaceae bacterium | reverse complement strand
GCTTGAGCCAGTTTTTGCTCGTAGGCGCCGGAGCGGCCACCCACAATATCGGTAATACTGGCAAAGAGATCCCTCACGATATTGGCGCCCATAATAGCCTCACCAGACACAATGGACAGATACTGCAATACCGGCTTACCTTCAATGACTTGCGTTGTGGTTAAAATCATCAAAGCACCCCCATTTTAGGTTTATCCAATTCTAAGACTTCCGCTTTGGTGGGGGTAGACTCCCCTACCGAAATCTCGATGTCCAGCTTTAGCTAGACGAGTTCACTATACCACTCTTTTATGCTGCCGTGTGTGGCCATAGCCAACTCCCACGTGGCGTCCAACATTCTCAACATCCTTGACCGCCCTGGCGTAGCTTTCCTCCGGTGTATCGTTTAGACCAATTTTGCCCGGGTAAATAGAGTAATCTTCACGGTACTGAGCCGGCGTCATATTTGGCATAATGACGTTGGCGCCACATTGTAAAACCTTTACCCTACCCTGCGGATCAATCGTCGCTGCCGATGTGGTCGCAGGCAGATGCGCGCAAGGCATTGCCAACCGGGTAGTGGCTAGGGCCTTTAAGGTCATTGCCATGGTCCCACCGGTATCCCCTGACAGAGGTGTCCGTCCGCTTGGTATAAAGGGACCAATTCCCGCCATTTCAATACCCATCCTGCGAAACAGCAGGATATCATCCGCCAGGGTTTCCAGAGTCTGACCGGGCAGGCCCACCATGTTGCCGGAGCCCACCTGGTAGCCCAGTTCCGCAAGCCACCTCTGCCTTTCCAGCCTCCCCTCCAGGGAAGTGCCCGGCCGCAGGGCGGCAAAAAGTCGCGGGTCGCTTGTTTCGTGCTTTAATAAATAGCGATCCGCCCCGGCCTTCCTGAACAGAGCATAATCTTGGCGGGACCGGTCTCCGACGGAAAGCGTAATCGCAACATCATTATCTTTCTTGATAGCCCGGACAATTGCGGCCAGAATTTCTCCCGAATAATACGCTTCCTCACCTGACTGCAGCACGATGGTGCGGCAACCCAGAGCGGCCGCCCGGCCGGCGCTCTCGATTATTTCCCAGGGAGGCATACGGTACCTGGCCAGTTCCAGATTATCCTTGCGCAATCCACAGTAACAACAGTTCCTGGCACAGTGATTGGAAAACTCAATGATACCCCGGAAATGGATTTCTTCCCCTACAAACCTGGCCCTCATCTCGTCAGCCAGCTGAAAAATGGCAACACTTTCCTCATCGTCAGAGCTAAGCAGCGCCACCAGATCCTCCCTGGTCAGTTCCAGACACTTTGCAGCACGCTCCCACGCTTCCAAGAACTTTTTTCTCAACTTAAATTCACTCCAGTTTAAATTTCGTCCAGCTGACGAAGCACAGAGGGGAAGGGTGATAGAGTCCTCCTCAAAATACCGTGTACATGGGCAATTAGCACCCCGTAGTTAACCATCGGCGTCCCGACGCTATTGGCCTGCATAATCCGGTGTAGCATTTCCTTGCGGTTAATCATACAGGCGCCGCAATGGACAATCAGGTTGTACTGCTCCAGGTCAGCCGGCAGCGCATGTCCACTGGACCAGTCGAAATGCAATTCACCACCCGCCTTTTGGCGTAGCCAACGGGGAATTTTTACGGTACCAATGTCATCCGACACCCGGTGGTGCGTGCAGGCCTCGGCGACCAGCACGCGATCCCCGGGCTTCAGTTTATCAACGGCCAGCGCCCCTGCCACCAGAGCCTCCAGATTCCCCTTGTAGCGGGCAAACAGTATGGAAAATGAGGTCATCATCACGTCTCTGGGGGTATCATCGTCTACCTTCAAAAAAGCCTGCGAATCAGTAACTACCAGCTTCGGCTTGGAGGAAAGCCCCGCCAACGCCCTCTTAAGTTCCCTCTCCTTGACTACCAGGGTGATGGCGTCATGATCAAGAAGGTCCCGGATGGTCTGCACCTGTGGCAGGATAATCCTCCCTTTGGGTGCCGCCAGGTCGATGGGAACAACCAGCACCACTGTGTCGCCCGGGTTAATCAGATCACCGAGGATGGTTGGTGCAGTCCACTCCTTGGGTGCCGACTTAATGATTTCTTTTTTTAAACCCTCGATGCCCAACCTGGTCACGGCACTTACCGGCACAACCTTAATCCCCAGGATTTCCTCCACATCCTCCGGTTCGGCCACCGGGCTAAGATCTATCTTGTTCAAGACTCCGACTACCGGCAATCCCATCTCTGCGGCTTTCTTGCTCAGCTCCCTTTCGTATTCCCCGGCGCCCTGTGCCGGGTCAATTACCAGGATCATCAAGTCGGCCTTGTTGAGAACCGCAATCGTCTTTTTGATGCGCAGGTCACCCAGTTCGCCCACGTCATCGATACCGGCTGTGTCAATTATTACAACGGGACCTACCGGCAGGATTTCCATCGACTTGTAAACGGGGTCGGTTGTCGTACCAGGAATGTTGGATACGATAGCGATTTCCTGGTTGGTAAGCGCGTTAATCAGGCTTGACTTACCAGCGTTGCGCCGGCCAAAAATTGCGATATGTAGCCTGCTACCCCTCGGTGTCTCGTTTAAACTCCCTACACTCATCTTTTATCCCTGCCTTTTTTCTGATATTTGGACCCGGCCACATCCGGCCTGGTCAATTCACCAGGGGTAAAGATAGCTTCCAGGTCTTGTGCGGTAAATAGTCCCGATTCTATAACAACTTCCCTTAAATTCTTGCTCTCCCGCCTGGCTTTCTTAGTTAGCTCCGCAGCCTGGCCATAACCAAGGTGGGGAGTTAAAGCGGTGATGAAACCATGGCTTTCTTCCAACCAGCGTCGGCAGCTGGTCGTTACCCATCACCTGGAAGGAAACCTGGGTAATCATTTCAGGGATTACCGGGTTTACCTTGCCTGGCATGATGGATGACCAGGCCTGTATTTCCGGCAGCCTGATTTCAGCCAGCCCGCCGAGCGGCCCAGAGGAGAGAAGCCTCAGCTCTCAGGCAATCTTAGCCAGGTTTACAGCCGTCGCCTTAAGAAAAACGGATACCTTCACGAACCCATCGGCGTTCTGGGTCAAGTTTATGGTATTTTCAGAACGTGCTAAACCATATCCGGTTATAGCACACAGTTCTTCAATAACTGTGTAGATATAATGGGGATTAGCGTTCAGACCTGTACCAACCGCCGTACCACCCAGGTTGACTTGAAATAACTTCGTTTACGTTCATGTTGGTAGATGTACGTGCCCCGCCCTGAAAAGCGTCAACAATAAACTGGTCGGACAGTCCACCACTGGACACCTCGTCTGCAGCATGCACGATGGCCTCGTCAATCCTGCGTTCCAACAGTCCCGCGATCATGTTGGCCTCTGCCGCCGCCGCCGCCGCCTGCATGATCTGGGCCACCGCACTGATTAAACTTTGATTCGTTTTTAGTCCGGATTCCGGGAAAATGTGGGATACACGAGTGGTATGGATGCCATAATAGGCTTCCTGTGGAACTTTTACTTGACCAAGCAAATCTTACTCGATGCGATACTCCACTTATACAACCCTCCAGCCTAACCTTTTGTCAGCAGCGCTGTTTTTACTTTTACTCCGGCCAGACTGCCAAGCTTGCCGGTCATTGCGCCTATCTCGTCCGTAGACCCGTCAACAATTAGAGAGATAATCGAGAGATTACGATCCCGGTACGGAACCCCCATTCTCCCCACAATGATCCCGCCATACTCACTTAAGACTGTGTTAATTCGGCGGGCAGCATCCTCCCTGCTTTCCACCACGATCCCAATGACACCAATGCGCCTGTCCATGTGAATCCCCCTATATTAAACTTGTCTCTGGCGACCAATGGGCTTACATGCGGTATAATTACCTTAATAAGAATAAAAACCCTTTTCCGCATGCGAAAAGGGTCCTAAAAAACCACCATCTCGTCTCCTTGAGAGCAGGGATTTTCCCTTCTTCGCAGAATCATTTTAACCCTCCGGAACGGCTCCGCCCGTACCCGTCAGTTTAATAAATTTTACTTGTTAATATTATACTCTTTATGCCTACAAAAACAACTGATTCTTATATTTTTACAGGAGTGAATGAATTTTTACCTAGCTTTCCATAGCTGTTCTGAATGAGTGTCGTGCAGCCTCCACCGTCTCGTCGATTTCGCTAGCCCCGTGGGCTAATGAGATAAATGCTGCCTCAAACTGCGAGGGGGCCAGGTAAACACCCTGTTCCAGCATAGCTTTAAAGAAGGCCGCATATTGGGCGGTATTGGAAGTGCAGGCAGAAGCATAGTCCTTAACGTCTTGCCTAGTGAAGAAACAGCACAGCATCGAGCCAACCCGATTAAGACATACCTCTGCTCCGGCTTCCCTGGCAGCCTCGGCCAGACCCTTTTCAAGGGTACGTGAGCTCTGTTCAAGTTGCTCGTAAACACCCGGCTGCCGGATTATCTCCAGAGTGGCAATGCCGGCCGTAACTGCCAGGGGGTTACCTGACAGAGTCCCCGCCTGGTAGACCGGGCCGGCCGGGGAAACACTCTCCATAATTTCACGTTTTCCGCCGTAGGCCCCTACTGGCAGACCGCCGCCTATGATTTTACCCAGGCAGGTTAAATCGGGAGTGATGCCGTAAAGCTGCTGGGCGCCCCCGTAAGCAACACGAAAACCAGTCATGACTTCATCAAAGATGAGAAGGCTCCCGTAAGCGCTGGTAAGGTTGCGCAGGCCTTCCAAAAACCCTGGGGCCGGCGGGACAACCCCCATATTGCCGGTAACTGGCTCAACAATAACTGCTGCAATGTCCTCCCCTTCCAGCTTGAAAAGCTCGGTTAGACCGGCGAGGTCATTGTAATTGGCAATTAAGGTATTGGCTGCCGAGCCAGGTGGTATGCCAGGGCTGGTGGGAGTACCCAGGGTCAAAGCGCCAGAACCTGCTTTGATCAGCAAAAAGTCGGCGTGCCCGTGGTAGCACCCTTCAAATTTAACAATTTTATTACGTCCGGTGTATCCACGGGCCAGCCGTAAAGCGCTCATAGTGGCTTCCGTCCCGGAGTTAACCAGGCGTACCATATCTATCGAATGAACAGCTTCCACAACCATGGAGGCAAGGATGTTTTCCAATTCAGTTGGGGCGCCAAAACTAGTGCCGACCTCCTGCAGACATCTTTCCAACGCCTCAATAACATAGGAGTGCCGGTGACCCAGGATTAAAGGACCCCAGGAACCCACGTAATCGATATATGAGTTTCCGTCAGCGTCAAAAATACGCACGCCTTCACCCCTGCTGATAAAGACAGGACTGGCACCCACGGATTTAAAGGCTCTGACCGGGCTATTTACACCGCCGGGAATGATTTTAAGTGCTTCTTCGTAAAGAGCAGCTGATGTAGAAAAGTCTTTTGGCACTTACAACAAACCCCTTTCCTCATTCAAAGTAGCGCATGCTGCTTTTCTTCAGTTCAGCCGTGCTGAACAAAAGACGGTACTTTTCCAAACCTGCGGCCCTGGCAATTCCCTCCACTACCTGCATACAATCCTCTCTGGTCTGTCCGTGCACCATCGTGTACAGATTGAAAGGCCACCTGGGGTGGCGCGGTCGCTGGTAGCAATGGGTTACCGCCTCAAAGCCGGCCATAATCCGGCCTGCTTCTTCCACCTGATTATCAGGGGCATCCCACACCACCATGGCGTTGGCCACAT
>JAQVOH010000004.1:75132-77289 GCA_028702695.1 Desulfotomaculaceae bacterium | reverse complement strand
TCCCGTATTCCAAACGGATGATGTTATTGGGATGGCGCTCGTAGAATCCCTCCTGGGCATTTGCATCGATGACATCGTAGGGCGGGGTGACCACCTCATCGAGATTGGATGCTTTAGCTGGATTGTAGCGTAGCCCCTGAATTGGTATAATCATTGCCATTAAAATTTTCCTCCATAGCTTCCCTGAAAATAAAACTATTGACCACCCAGGATAATGATGTGTGCAACTGTAGGTGCGTCTGCTACTGGTTTTCCTTTTTGGTATACCTGTCGCTGTCCCGGTAGCGGTACTTGGCCATTACCCTCTTAAATGCGTCTTCCAGGTTTATATTTAGGGAATTGGCGTAACATAACAGGATGAACAAAATGTCCGCCATTTCCAGCGCCAAGTCACCGATCGGTTCATCCTGTTTTTTAGGTTTTTCGCCGTACTGGTGGTTGATCTCCCGCGCCAGTTCCCCTACTTCTTCCGTCAAACACGCCATCATCGAGAGGGGGCTCCAGTAGCCCTCTTCGAACTGGTTGATCCAATTATCTACTTCTGCCTGCATTTCCTTGATTTCCAAATATATTTCCTCCATAAATTCCACTTAGAACTGGTATGAGTAAATTTTACCTTGTTTCTCTCTCTCGCGCAAGTTTAGGATGTTTTATGTATGTGAACTGTCATACTTTACTCACAATCCCAGTAAAATAGGATAAGTCATAATTTTTCTAAGAAACGGGGGATGGCCGTGCGGCGTCCGCGTTGGTTGGTTTTTAATAGGAAGGCGGTTGTTCCTTCACTCACGCTGGCCCTGGTATTGCTTTTGGTGATTTGGGGCGCTGGGCAATTGAGGTCCCGCGGGGCTGGTAAAGTTCCTCCCCAGGAAATGTTCAAAACTGGGCTGGAAAAGACGAAGGCCAGCTTGAGTTTCCGCTACCAGGCTGAAACCAGATTGACTTCGGACGGTAATAGCAATATGGAGTTTTTTAGTAAGGTGGAAGGGGAAATGGTTGCCCCTGGCAATATCCACATGCAGGGTAGCATGATGAATACCCCCATTGAGTTTATTCAGGTGGGTGACAGCTCCTATTTTAAGGACCAGACAAGCGGCAAGTGGGTAACTCTCTCCGGCAACAAGCTGGCTGAGTCAGAACTTTTTTATGCAGAACTGAACCCCCTGGCCTATTTTAATTTCAAGGATATCCCCGAACTAAAATATGTCGGGACAGAGAAAGTCAACGGGGAGACGCTGATTTTGCTGGAAATGCGCCCCAACTTGATGAACCCCTTTTTAGAACTGCGCCTTACTGATTATAAATATAAGGTGTGGTTGAGCCCGGAGGACTACCGCTTGCGCCAGGCTGCGCTGCAGGCCAAAGATAAGCATAATCTCAAGGGCGGGATCGAAATCAACCTCCGCTTCTGGGACTATGACAAGGTCCCCGCTATTAACCCACCAGTTTAAAAGTACTATCCCTAACCGCCCGGTAGGGCGGCTTTTTATGTTTAACAATTTTTCAGCATTATTTAAGAAATGATGGTTAAAATGAAATCAAATAATAAGAAAGAGGTGGTGCTAATTGAAAACCAGTAAATGGCGGGTAGGCGGTTTGTTGCTGGCGGTTGCCCTTTTAGTAGGAGCCTTGACAGGTACTGCTTTTGCCACATCAGGCACGCAGTCTGATTCTTCTATGGCAACCCTTTACCAGGATTTTGTCGCCAAATTGGCGGCAAACCTCGGCATGGACCAGGAGCAGGTAACAGCGGCATTGGATACCACTAAGAAGCAGATGCTTGACGAAGCGGTACAGCAAGGCAAAATGACGCAGGAACAGGCTGATAAAATTGCCGCCCGTAAAGATGGAGGTTTCTGTGGATTTGGCTTCCACGAGGGTAAATTAGGTGGCCGCAACCTTGATGGTATGGCCAATATTCTGGGCATAACCAGCGACCAACTTAAAACTGAACTGAAATCAGGCAAAAAGCTGCAGGATATTGTGACGGAGCACGATCTGACCATGGAGCAGTTCAGCCAAAGGATGCAGGAACAAAGAAAAGAAGAAATCTCCAAAGGGGTTGCTGACGGTAAGATAACTCAGGAGCAAGCCGATAAAATGCTGCAAAATATGGAACAGCGTTTAAATTGTCCCAATTTCGACAAGGCTAGATAG
>JAQVOH010000004.1:24564-75032 GCA_028702695.1 Desulfotomaculaceae bacterium | reverse complement strand
GGATGAGCTTTCTAATATGCCCACTCAAACGCTTCAACCTCGGGGAAACCGGCCAGGGCTTCCTGCATGGTGTTGCAGATCCGGTTGAGCCCTTCCGGGGTTTTAGCCTCGCAGCGGGCAACCAGAACAGGCTGGGTGTTGGAGGCCCGGACCAGTCCCCAACCGTCGCCAAAGAGTACTCGTACCCCGTCCACGTCGATGACCTCATAATCTCGCTTGAACTGCTCCACCAGCCCATTGACCACCTTGAACTTATCCTGGTCAGGGCAGGGGATCCTGGTTTCGGCTGTGGAGTAATATTTGGGTATCTGGGCCATCATTTTTGAGAGTGGCTCCTGTGAGTTTGAGAGCAACCTCAGGAGCCGTCCGGCGGCGTAAAAGGCATCGTCAAAGCCGTAGTATTCGTCGGCAAAGAACATGTGTCCAGACATTTCCCCGGTAAACACTGCGTCTATTTCCTTCATCTTGGCCTTGATCAGCGAGTGACCGGTCTTGTAAAAGAATGGCCTGCCCCCCAGCCGGACGACCTCGTCCACCAACCCCTGAGAGCATTTTACCTCAATAATAGCCTGCGCCCCCGCGTGTTTGGCCATGATCTCCCGCCAGTACAAGCACATTAGCATATCTCCCCAGATGATACCGCCCAGCTCATCGACGACACCGATCCTGTCGGCGTCGCCGTCAAAGGCAAGGCCTACGTCTGCGTGTTTTTCTGTGACGGCTTCTCTTAGCTCAGCCAGGTTTGCCGTTTTGACCGGGTCCGGCTGGTGGTTGGGGAAAGAGCCGTCTGACTCGCAATACAAGGGGAGCACTTCACAGCCCCACGTCTCCAGGATTTGCTGGGCAAACAGCGAGGCCGTACCGTTGCCGCAGTCCACCGCAACTTTTAACTTACGCGGGCCGAGCCGGATTTTATCTTTGAGCATGGCCAAATAGGGGGGGGTGGCGTCCAGTTCTTCTAGCCGTCCCTGGCCTGAAGAAAAGCTACCCGCCATCATGAGGTCTCTCAGCTTTTGAATTTCTTCCCCGTAAATGGTCCCATTCCCCAGGGCGAGTTTGAAGCCGTTCTCGTCAGGCGGGTTATGGCTGCCGGTAATCATCACGCCCCCGTCAATGCCGTAGTTAACCCGGGCGTAATAAAGCAAGGGCGTGACAACTAGACCGATGTCGGCGACGTCACAGCCCACAGCCAGCAGGCCTCTGGTCAGGGCGTCTTGCAGCCGGGCGGAACTGAGCCGGTTGTCTCTGCCTACAATAACCTTGCGTGAGCCTGAATTTCTAACGTAAGTACCAAAGGCCTTTCCCAACAGTTCTATCGTTGCGTCGGTCAAGTCCCGGGCAGCAACGCCGCGGATATCGTACTGGCGAAAAATTTGCGGGTTAATAAATGTCATTGGCGGGCCTCCTTGTTCATGTTTACTGATTGCTTAGAGCACATCGTCAAACCCGTTATCCCTTAAAGCCTGTACCACCTTTTTGATCTCCTGGGCCTGGCTTTTGTGGCAGATCAGCAGGCTGTCATGAGAGTTCACCACGATCAGGTCTTCGACTCCGATTAGCGCCACGGGCCTGTCGGGTGAGACAATAGAGGTATTTGTTGTATTCAGCAAGACCCCCTGGCCTTGCAGGATGTTACCGTCTTCGTCTTTTTCCATGTATCTATCCAGAGCAGTCCAACACCCGATGTCATCCCACCCGAAATCGCAGGGGATGACTAAAACGTTGTCGGCCTGTTCCATGACTCCATAATCTATGGAGACTTTTGGTAGTTTTTCGTAGACTTCCTCAACCTTTTGGGGGTAATGTTCAGTGCCCAGGCTGTCTTCGATTTCCACAAGTCCCTCTGCCAGTGAGGGGATATGTTTTCCTATCATGGCACGGATCACATCATTTCGCCAAATAAACATGCCGCTGTTCCATAAGTATTCCCCACTGGCGAGGAGTTCCAGGGCGCGGGTGTAGTCCGGCTTTTCCAGGAACTGTACGGCTTGGTAGGCTGGTATTCCGGCATTGGTGTCAAATTGCTCACCACGGTGGATGTAGCCGTACCCGGTCTCAGGGCTGTGGGGAGTGATGCCCAGGGTGACAATTTTTTCGCCACGGCTTGCAGCGACTATAGCGCTTCTCAGGACTTCATGAAAATTGCGCACGTTGCTGATATAATGGTCGGCCGGCAGAACAAGCATGACCTCCCGGGGGTTTTTCTGTCCCAAAACTAGGGCGGCAAGTCCTATGGCAGCGGCAGTATTGCGGCCAAATGGCTCAATAATAATATTTTCTTCGGGCAGTTGCGGGAGCTGCTCTAAGATGAGGTCTTTAAATTCCGCACCGGCCACAATATAGGTATCTGTTATGCCGGCCAGATCCCTGATTCTTTCAACAGTTAACTGCAGCATGGTCTTTCCGCCGATAAGGCTCAAAAATTGCTTCGGCTTGGCCATTCTGCTCAGCGGCCAAAACCTTTCTCCCCTGCCACCGGCCATGATCACTACGAAAGGCACTGTAATCCTCCTCCTGCCAATAAAGATAATAATGGTATCACTTTATATGTGGCATACGATTGCTTCAATGCTACCCTGAATGCTGTATTCACCCATGTTGGCCGGAATCATCAGGCTGAGGCCTTCGGTTAACTGGATGAATCCATCCTCATAGATGAGCTGTCCTTTTCCAGCAACTATATATATGAGCACAAACACCTTTAACGAATGAAAGATATGCATGCTGTCGACCAGCCATTTTTCAACAGTAAAGTAATTAGATGATATTAATAATGTTTTTACAAAATTATCTTTACTAACAACACAAGGCTCAATATGACATTTTTCTGTGTTGAAATCAATAACGTCTAGAGCTTTTTCAATATGCAATGCTCTCTTATGACCGTCTAGTCCAACCCGATCATAATCATAAATTCGATAAGTTGTATCTGAGTTTTGTTGAACTTCAAGCAAAAATATTCCTTTGCCCAAGGCATGTACTGTACCACTGGGAATAAAGAAAAAATCCCCTGCTTTAACAGGCACTCGTACCAACAATTCATCCCATCTTTGCGCCCTTGCTAAGGCTAAAAACTCTCTCCTGTTTTTTGCATTATGACCAAGTATTATCTCAGCACCAGGCTTTGCATCAATAATATACCAGCATTCTGTTTTACCAGTTACGCCATGCTCATTGATCATAGCGTATTCATCACTAGGATGAACCTGAACAGACAAATCATCATCTGCATCCAATAACTTAACTAAGAGCGGGAATTTTGCCAAAGGTAATGTAGAAAACCATTCCTGGTGTGTTTGCATTACTTCATTCAGATATTTGCCGGAAAGTACACCATTTATGATCGGAGTTTTACCTTCAGGATGATCTGATACAATCCAGGCTTCCCCAATATGTCCTTTTGGATGTAATCTTGAACCACCCCATATTCTTTCTTTAAATACGGGTTTAAACATAAGCGTATATTCTTTCATCATGGAAATAATTATACCATACTCTACAGTTCAAAGGTATTTCTGGTTTTTCGGGGGACATCAAGGGTGATCTCTTTCTGGTTAAAAAGCGGCCTCATCTTGTTGGATACGGCTTCTATCAGCTCATCAACCCCAAATTCTTCTTTAAATAAAACGGTCTTTCAAAGCGACAATCTTGGAAAGGTCCAGAAACCCGTTGATCCTTCCCAGCAGTTCTTTGCCGCTGTCAGCAATTTCACCCAGGTAGTCTTTTTGGAGCACATTTAATTTTCCCGTACTCTCGTCTAGCAGCATTTCAGTAAAAGCGATAATCGCTGTAAGCGGGGTGCGCAGTTCATGGTTGGTATTGGCCAGAAACTCATCTTTTAACACGTCTGCCTCCTGCAACTGGCGGTTTTTTCCTGATATTATTTCCCACTGAATTTCTAATGTTCTATTATTCTCGTAAATTAAACCCATCGCATCGTCTATTATAGTTTTGAAAATAAAGGAGAAAGAAATAATCTGGTAGATATGCCCGAGTAAATTATACGAATCATAAAGGCCATGCCCAAGTAATAATCCTGCTTTCCAGCCTTTTTTTTCATCAAAAGCCAGACTGCAGCAATCCCTTCCATTACTATAACCAGGTAACCCAAAAAGACTCTCAGACTGGTCTGGCTGCCGGACAAGGGATCATACATAGCCGGCAGATAGGAAAGGGAAAAGGTGACAAGCACAATTACAAAGGCGCTCGCAAGAGCTGAAAAAACGGGTAGTATGGCCGACCTGCGTATTATTTTTATCTTGTCACCTCTGAAAACTGCGGTTAGCAAGCCGGCGACCAGGAATAACTTGGTAACAATGAAAAATAGTGAAGCCTTGTTAACAGAGTTAGGCGTAATGAAGTCGGGCATGCCGACAATCCTTCCTGTAAAACCTTTAAATAGAAAAAAACACTCTCTCGGGTGTTTTTATTGTAAAATTTCCAGTAGTGTATAAAAACCACGTTCACCTGTAAACATAAAAATGACTGGATAAATGAGATAACTTCCTCGCAATGCACATTTCCAGACACGCTCTTTGGCCAAATATTAAAAAAAGGCAACGACGGGTTAAAGGTAAATCTGATCCACCTGCTTTACATCCACAATAGATCGTCCGTTACCTCCTACTTAATTTCGTTAATTTTTTTATACACCTCATTGGCAACAACTAGTCTCTGGTTTACTGCTTCCCACTTCACACACTTTAAAAACTCCTGGATATACACGCTCCGGGTTGGAAAATCGGCACAATAGGCATGTTCAAACACGTCAAGTACCAGTAACGGCAGCACTGACCACACACCTTCCGGGTGATTATCGGAAAAGAAATTCCTGAGCACCCCTTCATCTAAATCAAAACCCAAGAGTACCCAGCCCCTTGAGCACATTGCCAGCGCGAAAAATTCTTTTTCCCACTCTTGAACGGAACCAAAATGACGATCCAGCATGCTCAATAATTCTGGCGATGGTAGTGAATTTTTTTCTATCTCTATATTACCAAAAAAGTATTCATGTAGTTTTACTGAATTAAGAGCATAAGTATGCTCCTTTTTCAGGGACCGGAGGGGACAATAGGTTGGATTAACCATAGTCGTATCAGCCTTGATCAGCCTGGCTTCGATCTCTTTTATCTTGTTTTGATGAGCCGCCGGGTAAAGTCTGTAATGTTCCTCCAAAAACTCCTTGGAAAATACGGGAAGGTTTTTTTGCACGTTGTCTTTATCCATGTTTGTTCGACCCCCCTTGATATCCCCCCATTATAGTTTACATAGCTTATGTGTTAATTACAAAAAGCTTAATTATTTATTAACAACAGGCGCTTATATTTATACCATACAGGACGGAGGTATCTGCTGTTATTAATAGAATTACTTATTATGGGTATTGAAAAAAAATAATTACAGGGATTTAAATAGCTTAGGTGGAGGCTTTATAACGATGAAGATAGCCATGCTTGCTCCCATCGCCTGGAGGACACCTCCGCGAGGATATGGCCCCTGGGAGCGGGTGGTGTCGCTTTTAACCGAGGGGCTTGCCGTCAGGGGGATTGATGTAACGCTATTCGCCACGGCCGACTCCCTAACACAGGCGAAACTCCACGCATGCGTGCCGCATCCTTATGAGGAGGATAAGACCCTTGACGCAAAAGTCTGGGAGTGTCTGCACATTTCCGAGCTGTTTGAAAGGGCAGGGGATTTCGATTTGATTCACAATCATTTTGATTTTCTGCCCCTCACCTATTCAGGGCTGACGGACACCCCGGTGCTTACCACTATTCACGGGTTTTCATCACCCAAGATCCTCCCTGTCTACAAAAAATACAACAGCAGGACCCACTACGTAGCTATCAGCAACGCTGACCGCTCGTCGGAGCTTGACTACATTGCCACTGTCTACCACGGCATCGATCTGGAGAACTTTACCTTTCGGGAGACTCCGGAGGACTACTTACTTTTCTTCGGTCGCATTCACCACGACAAGGGAGCCGCTGAGGCTGTTCAGATTGCCAGGCAAACAGGGATGAAGCTGATTCTGGCGGGTGTTATCCAGGACATGGATTATTACAAGGCGGCGGTTGAGCCACACCTTGACGGCGTCATGCTCGACTATGTGGGCGTTGCAGGACCTGAGCTAAGAGATAAGCTTCTTGGCGGCGCCAGGGCGCTTTTGCACCCGATCCATTTTAAGGAGCCCTTCGGGCTTTCTGTGGTGGAGGCGGGCGCCTGCGGAACGCCTGTTGTGGCTTTCAATAAAGGTTCCATGCCGGAGCTCCTTGAAAACGGGGTCAACGGTTTCCTGGTGGATGACGTCCCTGCCGCGGCTGAGGCGGTACGCAGCCTGAGCTTGGTATCGCGCTTAAAGTGCAGGCAGCTTGTGGAAGAAAGATTCTCAAGAGAACGCATGGTGGAGGATTATTTGGACGTTTATCATAAAATCATAGATCAAAAAAAGGTTAAGTGCGGGGAGGCTTTGCCATGATTCCAGCCAAGTGGGAGCCTGTTGTTAAACGGTATGCCGGGAACCCGATTCTGACTAGAGACGATGTACCCTACCCCGTGGCCACGGTGCACAATGCGGGGGTTGTGAAAGCAAATGGCTGTTATTATATGATCTTTCGCTCGCACCTCTTAAACGGCCGCTCCATCCTGGGGCTGGCTGAAAGTGTTGACGGGTATTCATTTAAAGTGCGTTCCGAACCTTTCATGATCGCATCGCGGGACGGGGTTTTTGGGGAGTACGAGGAGTATGGTGTCGAGGACCCGCGCATCTGCCGCATGAACGATGATTTTCTGATCACCTACAGCGCCTATTCCAGGCACGGTGTGAGAATCGGCCTGGCCAGGACCAGGGACTTTGCAGCTGTAGAAAGAATTTCCCTGATCACACAGGCGGATCTGCGCAATGTAGTGCTTTTCCCTCAGAAGTTCGGAGGGCGTTATGTCCGGCTGGATCGCCCACATTCCGAGATTAGCCCCTGGTCCATGTGGATATCCTACTCCCCCGACCTTGTGCACTGGGGCGACTCAAAGGTCCTGGTAAAGCCGGCCGGCTACCACTGGGATGAAATGAAGATAGGCCCCGGCGCCACACCTTTCAAGACGGAAAGCGGCTGGCTAAATATATATCACGGGGTCTTTCGTACGATGGACGGGGCTGTTTATAGACTGGGCGTGATCTTGCACGACCTGTACGACCCGTCGAAGATCCTGGGTGTGGCCGATGAGTGGATTCTCCAGCCTGAAGCCCCCTGGGAAGTTACAGGTTATGTGCACAACGTGGTCTTTACTTGCGGGGCTGTACCCGAAGAGGATGGTACAGTAAAGATTTACTGGGGAGGCGCGGATAAAGTGATGTGTGTTGGGACTGCCTGCATTAGCGATCTTGTCGCTATGTGCTTGAAAAACCCAAGGAACCCCATGTAAACTGCTTAATTGTATCTTTTTTTGTTTTATTATATAATTACAATTATAGGTTTGGTCCTTTTATCGACAAAAAAACGAATGACGCATGGATAAATCATTTCAAGATCAGGAGGCGAATAATTAGTGTACATAAAAGAGATTAACCCTTGTTTTGTTAGTTCGTATGTACCTAAAGAGTGCGGGATTGCTACTTTTACACACAATTTATTCACTTCCTACCACAACCTGTATGCTTCAACGGGGAAGGTTGTGGCGGTTGATAGCCTTCTGCAGGCAAATTATCCCCCGGAAGTTGATTTTGTCTTTGACAAAAACAAACTGTCTGATTACACCGCAGCCGCCGATCATATCAATTCAAATGCGCTGCAGGTGGTCAACCTGCAGCATGAATTTGGCCTATTTGGTGGTCCGGAAGGCCGCCACATTGCACGGTTGCTGGAAAAGCTGAAAAAACCGGTTATTACGACGGTCCACACAGTACTGCAAGAACCCACCCTGGGTTATTATACCTCACTGCTCGAGGTGATCCAGCATTCCCAGCGGGTAGTCGTGATGAGCAACAAAGCGATTGAGATCCTCAGGGAAATTTACTATGTGCCACAGGAAAAAATTGTAATGATCCCGCACGGTGTGCCCGACCTTCCTTTTGTCGGGACGTCTTATTTCAAAAAAGAGTTGGGTTTTTCCGGTCGTTTTATACTCCTGTCCTTTGGCCTATTGAGCCCCGGTAAGGGTTTTGAGCAAGTTCTGGAAGCCCTGCCCAAAGTTATCGGCGACCACCCAGATGTGCTGTATATTATACTCGGCAAGACCCATCCGGAGGTAGCTAAGATTCATGGGGAAAGGTACCGTGAGAGCCTCCAAAAATTAGTTCGTGAAAACAAACTGGAAAACAACGTGCTGTTTATAGATAAATTTGTGACAAACGAAGAGCTCTATAATTACATCAGCGCCTCTGATGTGTATTTAACCCCCTATCTCTCGCAGGAGCAGATTACGAGCGGGACTCTGGCTTACGCTGTGGCGCTGGGCAAGGTTGTAGTCTCAACCCCTTACCATTACGCCAAGGAAGTGCTTGCCGAAAACAGGGGCTATCTGGTACCCTTCAACAACCCGAAAGCGCTGGCCGAAACCCTGAGCGGGATTTTATCCCACCGGGAGGACATGCAGGATACGCGCCGGGCCGCTTACGAATACGGTCGTTCAATGATCTGGTCCAGAGTAGCCGAACTATACCACGACCTTTTCCAGGAAGTTAACAGGGAATTTAAGCTGGAAAAACTACAAAAAATCAGCGTGGTCTATAAGAGCAGCCAGGATTATCTGCGAAAACGCTATTTATATAAGATGATTGAACGCCTGACTGATGATACCGGTATTTTCCAGCACACCAAATATGGCATTCCAGACCTAAGGCACGGCTATTCTGCAGATGATGTGGGAAGGGCGCTGGGCATCATTATGAAGCTGGCCCGCTATGAACAAGAGCCAGGGTATTATCAACTGGCCAAGAAATACCTGGCCTTCCTCCTTTATGTGCAGAAGGAGGACGGGCGGTTTCATAATTTTGTTGGCTATGACCGGCGGATTTTGGACGAAGATGGTGGTGATGATACCTTTGGCCGGGTATTGACCGGTTTGGGCAGCGCGGTCGCCCTGAGCGAGGACCCGTCTGTGACCATTTTGGCAAAGGAAATATTTGATCGGGCTATCGCCGGCCTGCAACCAGGACTTCCCTGGTCCAGCTACCCCAAAGCAATGGCTTACAGCATTTGTGGATTAGTTGATTATCTAAAAAAATATCCTGAATCACCAAAGACGCGTGAATTACTCAGAGCAGGAGCGGACGACCTGATCAAACGCTACCAGGACAATAAAAGGCCTGACTGGGAATGGTTTGAATCTACTGTTACCTACGCGAACGCCAAGCTGCCCTTTGCTCTGATGCTGGCATATAGCATCCTTAAAGACGAGGTTTATCTTAATACGGCATTGATTACCATGAACTTCCTAACCAGCATACAATATAACGGAACTTACTTTGATATCGTGGGAAATAAAAACTGGTTGGTAAACGGCGAGACGAGGGCTTTCTTTGATCAGCAGCCCATAGAGATTGGTTGTTTGATAGAAGCTTACTGCGAAGCGCTGCGACTGACTCGTGACGAAAACTACCGGGAACTGGCGAAAAAGGCCTTCAGTTGGTTTTTTGGCAATAACTGTCGGGGCGTGCCGGTATATAATCTAAAGGAAGACTATCCTCTAGATGGCCTCACCGAGACGGGAAGCAACGAGAACAGCGGCGCTGAATCGGTCTTGTCGTTTGCCCTGGCCATCACGTGCATGAAAGATGTCAGCAAGCGCAAAGCACTGGGCCGTAAAGGCAAACCTGAGCGAGCGTGAACTCGTCCAGCTAAAGCTGGACATCGAGACTTCGGTAGGAGACTCTACCCCCACCGAAGCATAAAAGTGGAACTCTCACTTATAGAATTGGAGTCTTAGCATTGGGTAAAAAAGAACCGGTTGATGTTGATTAGGTATGATTACTTAACGGGGGTATAGGCATGAGTGACGACCGGTTAAAAGATACAGAGATGCTTTTTTATGAGAGCATCAAAAATGCTGTTGAGCAGGCAAAAGCTTTTGAAGGAATAGATCTGGTCATCGGGTTCCCTTTTGATCGGAAGCACAAAAACCTGTCGGCAGCGCTGGGAGTATTGGAGGAGGGCCTGACTGGCCTTCAAGAACTACGTCATGCTCTGGTAATTTGTACGAGTGATTCCCTGGCGGCCGGAATGTTGGAAGATGTCAAGTGTCTGAATCTGAAGTCTCCCCACCTTGAATTTCTGGTGAGGCCCGGGAACAATGGCAGGAGTGACAGCATTAGGTCAATGATGGAGATAGCCAATGTGCTTGAAGCTGACCTGGTTATCTGTGCGGCTGAGCTGGAAGATGAAGGGAGCGTGCCGCAGCCTGACTGGATCAGGCGTCTGATAGAGCCCATCCGGAAAGATTATGACCTGGTAGTGACGTCTTTTCATGGTGATCATATGGAGGACCTTATCGGAAGCCTGTTCACGACCCCGCTCTTGGAGGTTTTTTATGGGTATCACTTAAAGGGTTTTTTAAGCGGGATTTACGCGTTATCTCACGACACGGTAGAGGACTTATGCATTGAAATTAAGTTTTGGACCGGGAGCATACGGGAATATGGCATCGACCCCTGGATGGTAAGCCGGGCTATACTGTGGGACAAAAAGATTTGCGAAGTAGAACTAGACGTCAGGCTGAAAGTAATCCCGGTCGAAAAATTAAGCGATATTTTTATGGCTAGCGCCAGGTCCTTGTTTGAATGCATCAAGAGGGATGAAGACCATTGGCTTGGCAATAAGTTCATCATCAAAACGCCCGACATCTGCAACTACAGGACGCTTGATGTGCCCTCGCAACCTGCCTATGCGCTCCTTGAACCCGCTTATCTTAAGAACTATTACCACCACCTTTATAACTCTATCTATGATGACTACCTCTGTGCAGGTATCGGAGACCTTGAGTTGGCGCCACTTAAGGATTATAAAAAGGATTATCATATTACCGGGAAGACTTGGACCGGGATGGTATACCGCCTGCTGTTTGAGTACCGGTTTGTCGCTAGTGTATGCAAGGAAGATGTCCTCAACGCACTCACGTATGCCTTCATCGGACGGGTGGCAAATGCTATTGAATATATTCAGACCCTGGCGGGAGATTTGGAGGAAATTAGTACTTTTAAGACTCAGTCAGAGCAAAAAGAGTCCATCATCTCAAGTGAGGTCGATGCGGCAAAAGCAGAGCAAAGAAAAGATTTTCTCAGGTTACGGGAGCAGTTTATGAAGTTGTGGGAACGGAAGAAGTTGGAAATGAAACCGCCCCTCATTCCGTTCGATTACCTGGAATTTATACCTGGCACACCCATCCTCCTGCCCAAAAAAATAGAGGGACAGCTAGATCAGGTGGTACTTTCAGAGGAATTGTTCACCCGTCTCCAGTCCCGCTACCAGGAAGCATTTAACCGCTTTATCCATGATGGTCTGGGAGCGCCGGTAAACGCCGATTCCAAAACGATCATCGGGTTCATGAAAGAGTTCGTCAGCGAATTGGAAAAAACGATGGACTCCCTGCTGCCAGGAGACCTGTATACAGAGGAAGGCACCAGGCAGGTAATAGACGGTCTTTTCCAAATGTTCTATTCTCCTAAGACTTTTTCCGTAAGAAACGAGGTCTTGCGGGAGATGTTGCTCCGCTTCCCGCCGCTCAATGTCATGATCCCGGCTGGCTACAAGACTCCCAGAGAGCTCATTAATAAGATGGATATCAGGGATGCCGTCAGCTTGGCCAACCTGCTTGAAACCAGGAAATATGGGGATACGTCGCTGATGTGGATGCTGGACAATTTGAGGCCAGATGGTATGGGCGAGGTGGAGATTAGGCCGATTGTACTGGGTGATAAAGTGCTTGGTGGCACGGCGAAACAGGGTAACATCTCCGACCTCAACAAGCTCACTTCCAGAATTGTGGTCAGACACCTAAGCGAGGATACAAAAGGGGAATTCTTGAAGCTGCGCTTCGTCCTCTTCGTCGCCAGACACATCATGATCGCTGAAAATTATGACATCCTCTGGAGAACTTACGCCAAAGAAAGGAAGAATCTAGGTATTAAGGTCCGCAACTCCTTGATCGGACGTTACGAAACGAATGCCTTCTCCGCGCACAATATATTTGAAAACCTCCACCATCGCACACTAGTCAGCCAGTTCCGGGCGCTGTCACAGAGGCTTCTGGATGACGGTCATATCGATCAGGCCCGGATGATCAAAATGATGTGTGATGCTTACGGCTTGAGTCAGGTGTTGGCTGATGGGACTTTTCTGCCGTGTTCGGTTTGGAGTTGGGCCAGCTACAGCTACAAGGGCGGCAAGGGTACTCCGACCCCGCTGTTCAGCCATGTTGAATTGAAGTGGTTTAACCACGATTTGCTTGAGGCAATATATCAAGAACTGGGGTACGATCCTGACGAGATCATGAAAATGGTGATCCAACTCATCGGGGAAGGGCGGGCCAGTGAAAACTTACTGGATGTCCTTTTGGGCATCAAGCCCAAAGATGTGACTGTAGTGGTGCAAGAGACACAAGATTACCCACTGGCGGAGCCACTGGTCAGGTATGCCGGCAATCCGGTGCTCAGTCCTATCAAAGAGCATGCTTGGGAAAGTAAGTATGTTTTAAATACAGCGGCCTTACGGATCAAAGACAAGGTCTACCTGCTTTACCGGGCTTATGGAGATGACGAGGTGTCACGGATCGGGCTGGCTGTGACGGATGGCTATAACGTACTGGAAAGGCTGCCGGAGCCTGTGTTCGTACCACAGGACAGGGAAGAAAAAAAAGGGGTAGAAGACCCGCGGACAATCATCATCGGCAACAAAATATATATGCTTTATACTGCTTACGATGGAGTCATCGCGCAGATTTCGGCCGCTGCCATTAGTTTGGAGGATTTTTTAAATAAAAGATTTGATCAATGGGAAAGAAAAGGCATGGCTTTTCAGGATATCTGGGATAAGGATGCCATTATGTTCCCGGATAGAATAAAGGGGAAATATGTTATCTACCACCGGATAGAGCCCAGTATATGGGTATCGCACCTGGATAAGCTCGAATTTCCAGCCCCCAAAGATAAGCACGCGATCATCCTGGGGCCGCGCTCTGGACAGATGTGGGATTCCTTGAAGATAGGAGCGGGCTCCCAGCCGATCAAGACCATATATGGCTGGCTGCTGATCTACCACGGCGTCGACCGGAACAGGGTGTACCGCCTGGGCGTAATCCTGGCCGACCTGGAAAATCCTGAGCGTCTGCTTTATCGTTCGCCCAATCCGGTGCTATCTCCCGAAACCGAATACGAAATCGGCCATAAAGGGGAAAGTTGGGTGCCAAACGTTGTTTTCACCTGCGGTGCTGTACCGGCTAGCGACAAGGAAGTTCTGGATGCGACGGACGAAGTTCTGGTTTATTACGGCGCTGCGGATACCCATGTGTGTCTTGCGACCGGCCGGATCGGTGATCTGATCCCGGAATCCGTCAGGCGGGAAGTCTCTATTTCATGTTCCGCTACAAGCTTGGTTTAGGTGCATGATGCAAAAGTTCAAGGCAGCTAACAGAGAACCGTCCGATGCATTGACATAAGTTCATTAAAACTGTTATATATTAATATGTTAAATATAGAAGAGATTTATTAACGGGGGGATTTAGTTGATGCATCCGGACTGTGAAAGGATTCTCCTGACGGAGGAAGAAATACATTTAAAAGTAAAGGAACTGGCCGCGCAGATATCTCGCGACTATTCAGACAGGGAACTGCTGGTGGTCGGTATCCTGAAGGGGTCGGTTATTTTCCTGGCTGACCTGGTGCGCAATATCACCGTTCCCACCCGCTTTGACTTTATGGCGGTGTCCAGCTACGGGGCCTCCTCCAAATCTTCCGGGGTGGTGCGGATTTTGAAGGATCTGAATCAGGGCATCGAGGGCAGGCATATCCTGATCGTAGAAGATATTGTTGATACCGGTCTCACTCTCAGCTATCTGGTGGATAACCTTAAAACCCGCGGTCCGGTCAGTATTAAAGTCTGCACTCTGTTGGACAAACCTTCCAGGCGCATGGTGGATGTTGCTGTTCACTATAACGGTTTCCAAATAGAGGACCATTTTGTAGTGGGTTACGGGCTTGACTATAACGAGCGCTACCGTAACCTCCCCTGCATCATGGTTTTAAGCCCGAACGTATACAAAGGGGGAAAAAAAGCATGAATCTGCCCGAGCAGGAATTGGTAATCGTCCTCGATTTTGGTGGCCAGTACAGCCATTTAATTGCCAGGCGCATCCGCGAACTGAAGGTCTTCTGCGAGATGCTGCCCTTTTCCACCCCGGTGGCGGAAATCGTTGCTAAAAAGCCGAAAGGCATCGTCTTTTCCGGTGGCCCCTCCAGTGTTTACCAGGAGCAGACGCCCACCTGCGACCCTGCCATATATGAAACAGGTATCCCCATTCTGGGTATCTGCTACGGGATGCAGTTGATGGCCCAGCAGCTTGGCGGTGGTGTATCACGTTCCGTCCAGCGTGAATACGGTAAGACCGGTCTGAGCGTCCTGGCGCAGGACAAGCTGTTGTGTTGTATGGAACCGGTGGAACAGTGCTGGATGAGCCACGGTGACCGCGTTGAACGAGCGCCCGCCGGGTTTACCGTTACTGCAAGAACGGATCACGCTCCGGTAGCGGCTATGGCGTGTCTGGAGCGCAAGCTCTATGCCGTGCAGTTCCACCCGGAAGTCGTGCATACGCCCAAAGGCCAGGAGGTATTGAAGGCCTTCCTCTACGACATATGCGGCTGCGGTGGCTCCTGGACTATGGGTTCCTTTTTGGAGCGCGCTGTAGTGGACATAAAGCAGCAGGTGGGCGATAAAAAGGTGCTCTGCGCATTGAGCGGCGGGGTCGACTCCTCGGTTGCGGCCGTACTGGTGCAGCGTGCGGTGGGAGACCAGCTCACCTGTGTTTTTGTCAACCAGGGCCTCCTGCGCAAAGGGGAAGCGGAGCAAGTTCAGAAGACTTTTCGGGAAGAATTCAAGATCAATATGGTTTATGTAGACGCTGAGGAGCGATTTTTGTCCAAACTAGCCGGGGTTACCGACCCCGAGCGCAAGAGAAAGATAATTGGCGAGGAGTTCATCCGCGTTTTTGAAGATGAGGCTGCCAAGCTTGGTGATATCGATTTTCTGGTCCAGGGCACCCTTTACCCGGACGTGGTGGAGAGCGGCACGACCACAGCGGCGGTGATCAAAAGCCACCATAACGTGGGCGGCCTTCCCGAAGACATGAAGTTTAAACTGGTGGAACCCCTGCGCTGGCTGTTCAAAGACGAAGTGAGGGCGCTCGGCGAAGAGATGGATCTGCCGGAAGAGGTGGTATGGCGGCAGCCTTTCCCCGGCCCAGGTATGGCCGTACGGGTATTGGGCGAGGTCACCGCTGAGAAGGTGGCAGTGGTGCAGGCAGCGGACGCCATCGTGGAGGAGGAAATCCGTAAAGCCGGACTCTACCGCCAGATCTGGCAGTCCTTTGCCATTCTGCCGGATATGCGCAGCGTCGGTGTGATGGGGGACGAGCGTACCTATTCCTATACTGTCGCCATCCGTGCCGTAATGAGCAATGATGCCATGACCGCCGACTGGGTGCGCCTGCCCTATGAGGTACTGGAGGCCATCTCCTCCCGCATCGTCAGTGAACTTAAAGAAGTCAACCGGGTCGTCTATGATATTACATCGAAACCCCCGGCGACGATTGAGTGGGAATAAAGAAGCTAATAGAACACTGTTTTTTGGGGTTTACGATTCCCGGCTGTTTTACGGGACATCGTAAACCTCTTTTCTTTTCCGGTCTGGCAAACAGCAGGATAAAAGGTGGAGACATAGGCTATTTAGAAGAATAGCTTTAATGTAATTTATAAGTGATTATCAACAAGAAAAATTGTTTTGGTAATATCGCAGCCACCAGATTTTGTTTTACAGCTTGCAAATTATTAACAGGATTTTGTAAAATGGAGGCAAGAATATTTCTATTATGACAAGCAATTACTTGTTTCATGAAGGTAAAAACATACTTTAGTATAATAGCAAAAGCTATAAATTGTTGGCGAGAGGACGATGTCATTTGAGCATCATAAAAGAGGCAGCTTCTGAGTTATTGATAAAATGCAATGACATTACCGGATTGACCAAGGGAAATACTCCAGATATTAAAGAGCTTGAAACAGTCAATTTGCAGCTTAAAGAGGATATTGAAAAAAGAAAAAGGTGCGAAGAAGTTTTGGACGTATTGTTAAAACATACAATCTGCTCAGTAGCTATCCTTGATAAAAATTATAATTTTTTGCGTGTTAACGAAGCGTATGCAAAAGCTGGGCAGCGTAATATCTGTGATTTCCCCGGCCATAATCACTTTGAATTCTACCCATCCGATGCTAAAGAAATCTTTGACAGTGTTGTGCGGACAAAAGAAATCTATAAGGTTTCTGCAAGACCTTGCACCTACCACGACCAGCCCGAACGAGGGCTTACGTATTGTGATTGGGCACTAGCTCCTGTTCTTGATTCGTCCGGCGAGGTCGATTTATTGGTTCTCACTCTATACGATATTACTGAACATGTCAGGTTTAAAGAAAAGCTATCTGCCAGTGAAGAACGTTACCGTTCCATTTATGATAACGGCCACGACGGTATTATCCTGAGTCATGTAGAAGGTCCAATAATATCAGCCAATCCCGCAGTTTGTCGTATGTTTGGCGGAACGGAAGAGGAGTTGTGCGCTGCCGGCAGGGAAGGCATCTTTGATTTGGAAGACCCAAATATTATGATAGCAGTTAAGGAAAGAGACAGGACAGGAAGCTATAACAGTGAGATGACGCTGTTGCGTAAAGACGGTACTAAATTTCCTGGCGAAGTTACTTCAAATCTATTCAAGGATCAGAATGGCCGTATTTTAGCCAGTACAATTATTAGAGATATCACCAAGCGTAAAAAATCGGAAGAGGCACTTCGTTTATCTGAAGAAAAATTTTCCAAAGCCTTTTATAATAGTCAAGCAATGATGTCTATTACGAGGCTTAGTGATAACCAATTAATTAATGTGAATAAGACCTTTGCGGAAGCGTTGGGTTATAACCGAAAAGAGCTTATAGGTAAAAGAATTTTTGATTTGAAAATCTGGGCAGACCTGAGAGAACGGCAAGACATGCTCAGACAGCTATCTGAAAATGAATTTGTCAAAAACCTTGAAATTATGTTCAAGAAAAGGTCGGGAGAGAGCGTTTATGCAATTTCTTCTTTTAATTTTTTTGATTTAGATGGTGATAAGTGTTTACTTTCTTCCTTTATAGATATAACTGATCGTAAGAAAATTGAAGATGATTTACGTATATCTGAAGAATTGTTTTTTACCGCTTTTAATACTAACCCACTTCCAATGATAATAGTCTCAATGAAACATGGAGCATTTGTGGAAGTTAACGAAGCTTTTATCAAAAGAAACGGTTACGACAAAGAGGAATTAATGGGTGTCAGGATAACTGATATCAATCATTGGCTAGACATTAATGAGCATTTTAAGTTTATTGAAGATATCAAGAAAGAAGGTTCTATCAATAATTACGATGTTAAGTTTCGTAAAAAAACAGGTGAGATATGGACAGCTTTGCTATCAGGGGTTGTCATTATGTGGAAGAATGAAGAATGCACCCTGGCAATTGCTAATGATATTACAGAACTAAGACGGTACCAGAGTGAAATTGCACGTTTAGAACGTTTAAACTTGATTGGAGAAATGTCAGCCAGTATTTCTCATGAAATAAGAAATCCAATGACCACTGTCAGGGGCTTCCTGCAGTTATTTTTAAAAAGGGATAGGTACACAGAAGACAAAGAATATATGTTATTAATGATAGAAGAGCTGGATAGGGCTAATTCGATTATCACAGAGTTTCTTTCACTTGCGAAAAATAAGGCTGTTGAATTGAAGAGCCAAAATCTAAATAAGGTAATAGAGAACCTCGTTCCTTTGCTTCAGGCTGAAGCCATGAAACAGGATAAAAATCTTGAACTGGAACTTGGCGATATACCATATATTATCTTTGATAAAAATGAGATGCATCAGCTTATCCTTAACCTTGTTCTAAACGGTCTCGAAGCAATGTCGGCAGGAGGTTATATCACCATCAAGACGTTCAAGGAACGTGGGCAAGTAGTCCTTGCAGTGCAAGACCAGGGGACAGGGATTTCTCCGGAAGTTCTTGAGAAAATAGGCACACCTTTCTTTACAACCAAAGATAACGGTACTGGACTGGGAGTGGCTATATGCTACAGTATTGCTCAAAGGCATAATGCCAGGATCGATATAAAGACTGATTCTAAGGGGACAACGTTTTACGTCAGGTTTAAGGCTTAATAATGAATAATTTAAGAGAAGCAATTATTATTGTTTATGCCAACTTCACGATGATATTTCCTGCCGGAGTATAAGAGACACTGGCTCCGAACGCTTCAGAAACTTTGATGAGTGGAAGCATTATATACCCTTCCTTGGTATAGATAGGTGACTCCAATTTAATCGGGTTGTCATTAATAAAGAGGTACGGCTCGCCGACCAGGGCTGTTAATGTATTAAAGCCTTTGGATAAAGTGAGGGTGTCACGTTCAAACTCAATAGTTGTTTTCAACGCGTCGGCCAGTGAAAGGGCCGGGATGAAGAAATCACCTGCTTGCACGTCCGGGGTAACGGGATAAAAGATTTGTCTGCCATTCACCACAAGTTTGCTGACACCTGGCACCGCAGTTACAACCCTGGGGAGCGGTCTGGTTGGGCCAGCTAACTGTGCATATATCCGGTTAAACACAGCTTCTTCAATATTGGTATATCCACTCCTTAAAAATTGGTAATACCCACCGTTGGTCATTAAAATAATCCCGTTATTCTCGCCACGGTTAAAATACATGTCACTGACCAGACCACAGGCTTCTCCGGCGTGCCCGGTCAGCCTCCTGCCCGCCAGTGTGTCGGTAATGTGGAATATCAGACCCATCTGTCTAAACAAGCCTTCCAACCCGAAACCATACCAGTGGATCTGCTGTATCAGATCAACAGTATCCCTCCTGAGAATACGGACACCGTCATAACTCCCCCCGTTCATGTGAGCGAGCATGAATTTGGCCAGGTCGAGTGCATTTGCTCTGACCGCCCCTGCCGGGCCGATATAGTAATTTCCCAAAGGATATTGATAGGCTCTCCTGGCTGGCCTCTGTCCCTCAGGATAGTAGTCGCAGGCCGGGTAAAACTTGCTGTTGCCGCTGGTCTTATAAAGTATGGCTATTTTTTCGTAATTGACGATGTCGGCCGGCACATAGCTGGCATCCATCCCCAGCGGCCCGAAGATGTGGTTGATAGCATACTGCTCGAAACGTTCCCCTGACAGTATTTCCACCAGGGCCCCTATGATGCCGACGCCGAAATTGGAGTAGTTGAACTGGGTGCCCGGACGGTAGTCGCCCCAGGTCAAACTGCTGTAAGCCTCGCTGCCGGGAACCAGGAGTTCACTTAAGAGCGGTGGGTGGGGTGAACTTAAAGCTGCCGCATATCCGCCGCTATCCAGGATGCTGGAGGTGTGGGTCAAAAGCATGTGGAACGTAATTTTATCGTCCGGGTAATGCGGGTTTCTAACCGGGTAGCCCAGGTAACTGCTGATATCACTGTCGAGGCGGAAGAGTCCCAACTCCCAGAGCTGCATCAGTGCGGTAGCAGTAATTGTTTTGGAAATTGAGGCAATCCTGTAAATAGTATCGGGGCCTACAGGGCGGCTTTTCTCTAAATCGGCCCAACCATAGCCATTGGCCCATACTACCCTGTTGTCCTTGACAAATGCCGCGGAAATCCCGGCGATTTGACTCCTGTGCATTTCTCCAAGGATTTCAGCATCCAGGGTGTTTTGGGGGACATTGGGGTAAGGTTTTAGGGTTACCTCTTGAGGTGGGCCGGCTTGCTCCGACCAAAAAGGTTCGGCCGGATTGGCCAGGTTGGCATAACTGTACGGTGGACGGGACATACATCATACCTCACATAATTTATTGGCAAATTATTTTTACGTACCTGCTTAAACATTTCAAGACACTAACAGCCGATACTATTGTATGTTATTAAACAGTTGTTTGAGATAAAATAAGGTTAACAATCAATACTAAGGAGGTGTTAAAATGGAAACCAAAATCCGTTTGAACTCTTACAGAAAGAATGCCCTGAACTTGCTACCCGCTTTAACGAACTGGTGGAAACCCAGAAGTCGTTAAAGGGAATGGATATGAAGGGACATGACGGTCAATCAAAGTAAATTGCCAATACCTTTATCCCGCTATTTGGACAACCAACCGATAGAAATACAGTATAAAATGTACATAAACTTTAAATTAAAAGTCTTTTGATGTTGAAATTATTCTAGAAAATTGTTAATATAAGTCTGTACAAATCCAGCCCGTTTGAATACGGGCATGTTGTTTTGTATAACTTAAACCACAAACGGAGAGAAAGTGTGCCTAGGGTTCCATGTCTTCAGCCTTAAGGGGAGGGCGGTTCGGTCCAAGCGGCACAGGCCTGATGGAAGATGGCCGGTATTCGGTTTTCAGTCTACAGCCATTTCCTTTAAGGTTACACCGATCAGGGAGAAAAGCCCAGGCGGGTAGGTTTCACTCGAAATCCTATTCGTCCGGGCTTATGCTTTTTTAGAAACAGTATTTCTTAAATGATATATATTTTGGTACAAATGCATTACCAAAGGGAGAGATACTAAAAATGTCAAAAATTCTAGTTGGCATAGTCATGGGCAGCGATTCTGATCTTCCGGTAATGAGAGCAGCCTCTGACGTGCTGGGGGAACTGGGGATACCCTGTGAAGTGGTCATATCCTCCGCCCACCGGATCCCGGACAAAACCGCCACATACGCTAGAACTGCTGTGGAGCGGGGCCTTGCGGTAATTATCGCCGGAGCCGGCCAGGCTGCCCACCTGGCAGGTGTAATAGCGGCGCACACTCCTCTACCGGTTATCGGCGTTCCCCTGCAGTCGGGGCCTCTCAATGGGGTTGACGCTCTTTATGCCACTGTCCAAATGCCATCCGGTATACCGGTAGCCACCGTGGCTATTAACGGGGCCAAAAACGCCGGCATTCTGGCCGCCCAAATCATTGGCGCCACGGACCTTGAGGTCAGGGCCAAGGTTGCGGCTTTGAAAGCCAAGCTGGCCAGGCAGGTTGCTGAAAAGGACGCTCTTTTGAATGAACTGGGCATCGACGTGTATCTGGCCCGGTTGAAAAAATAAGGTTTATTACTGAATAGTCGATAGTGTTATTCATAAAAGTAAGTTTTAAATGTAGCGGGAGGTTAACCAATGATTGATAGGTACACTCTACCTGAAATGAAAGCTGTCTGGTCCGAGGAAAACAAGTTCCGCAAGTGGCTGGATGTTGAGATTTATGCCTGCGAGGCACTGACCGAACTGGGGCAGGTACCACCGGCAGCGCTAGCTGAAATCAAGGAAAAGGCCAATTTTGACGTGCAGCGCATTGCTGAAATTGAAGCAGTGACCAACCATGATATCATTGCTTTTACCACCAACGTATCTGAGTACGTGGGAGAAGCCGGCAAGTACATCCACCTTGGCCTGACCTCCTCGGACGTTTTGGACACGGCTATGGCTACATTGATGAAAGAGGCTGGACGCCAGCTGCTGGTGAGGCTGGAAAGGCTGAAGGAAGCCCTGTTGGAAAAAGCTATGGAGCACCGCAACACCGTGATGATCGGTCGTACCCACGGCATCCACGCCGAGCCCATCACCTTTGGTCTAAAGATGCTGCTCTGGGTAGATGAGACACAACGCAGTATCCAGAGAATGAAGCGGGCGGTGGAAACTATTAGCGTAGGGAAGATCTCCGGAGCAGTCGGGACCTACGCCAATATTAACCCGCACGTCGAGGCGCATGTCTGTGGCAGGCTTGGCTTGAAGCCTGCCACAGTGAGCACCCAGATACTACAACGGGACCGTCACGCCGAGTATTTGACCACGATAGCGGTTATCGGCAGTTCTCTGGACAAGTTTGCCACCGAGCTGCGCAGCCTCCAGCGTACTGATATCCTCGAGGTTGAGGAGCAGTTCAAGAAAGGCCAAAAAGGTTCCTCGGCTATGCCACACAAACGCAACCCCATCACCGGCGAGCGCATCTCCGGGCTGGCCCGCCTCCTGCGCGGCAATGCTTTGGCCGCCATGGAAAACGTGGCGCTGTGGAATGAACGTGATATCTCACATTCCTCGGTAGAGCGAGTGATTGTCCCTGACTCTACGATCACCCTGGACTACATGCTGGCCAAGCTCATCAACGTTATCGTTAACCTGCAAGTTTACCCGGAAAACATGCTCAAGAATGTGGAACGCACGCACGGCCTTATTTTCTCCCAGCGGGTGCTGTTGTCCCTGGTGGAAGAAAAAGGTCTGACCAGGGAGCGTGCCTACGAACTGGTGCAGCGCAACGCCATGCAGTCCTGGCGCACCGGAGAGAGCTTCCGCGACCTGCTACTGGCAGATAACGAGGTGACCTCGCTGCTCAGTCCCCAGGAGGTCAATGAACTCTTTGACTATAACTACCACCTGAAAAACATTGATGAAATATACAGCAGGTTTGGCCTGTAACATTGTAAATTAAAAAAATTGTAAATTATAAAATAAGATGTGGGAGGTTTAAGATTGCCTCGTCAATTTGAACAGATTTACGAAGGAAAGGCTAAGCGGGTTTACCGCACAGATGATCCTGATTTGTACTTGGTAGTGTACAAGGACGATGCCACGGCCTTGAACGGCGCCAAAAGAGGCACCATCCAGAACAAAGGTGTGCTGAACAACCAAATCTCGGGAGTGTTTTTCCGTCTACTGGAAGAGCGGGGGATACCTACCCACTTTGTGGAGCTGGTGAGCGACCGGGAGATGCTGGTTAAAACACTGAAAATCATACAGGTAGAGGTTGTGGTTCGCAATATTGCTGCCGGCAGCCTGGCCAAGCGCCTGGGCTTGGCGGAAGGCGCCGCCTTGTCCTCACCAATCCTTGAGTATTACTACAAGGACGACGAACTGGGCGACCCCATGATTAACGACTATCATATCAGGGCGCTTGACCTGGCTTCGCCTGAACAAATGGAGCGTATTCGGGACATTGCCCTGGCTATAAACAACATTATGCTCGAATACCTGTCAGACAAAAATATCGACCTGGTGGACTTTAAGCTTGAATTTGGTATACACAAGGGCGAGGTTATTCTGGGCGACGAGATCTCTCCGGACACCTGCCGTTTTTGGGATAAACACACTCACGAAAAGCTGGACAAGGACCGTTTCCGCCGTGACCTGGGCAATGTTGAAGAGGCTTATGAAGAAGTGTATAAACGGCTGACCGGGAAGAGTTTTAGTTAACTCAGAATGAAAGGATCTTAAGGAGGGGCAAAATGGGCGGAGATTTTGGAAATGAGCTCGATGAGCTCTTACCTACGCTGGATAAGCCGCGGGAGGAATGCGGTATTTTTGGCATCTACGGACCAGGCCTTGACGTAGCCAGGCTTACCTACTACGGCCTATATGCCCTGCAGCACCGGGGACAGGAGAGCGCCGGGATAGCTGTTGGAAACGGCAGCAAGCTTCAATTGGTTAAAGGTGTAGGGCTGGTTTCAGAGGTCTTCAACGACGAGAAGCTGGGCAGCTTCCAGGGGCACCTGGCGATCGGACACGTACGCTACTCCACTACCGGCTCCAACAACCCGGCTAACGCCCAGCCTCTGGTTTTTAACTATTCACGGGGGATGATTGGCCTGTCTCATAACGGCAACATCTCTAATATTAACGAACTGCGCCAGCAACTGTCCTCAAGCGGTTCGGTTTTTCAATCCACCACTGACAGCGAGGTTATTGTCAATCTGATTGCCCGTTACAGTCAGAACAGCCTGGTTGAGGCCATCGTCAAGTCTATGATTGATCTAAAGGGGGCCTACTCGCTCCTGGTCCTGACCGAAAACAAACTGATTGCCATACGCGATCCTTTTGGCTTCCGACCGTTGTGCCTGGGCCGCAAGGGTGACGCTTATGTTGTGGCCTCGGAATCCTGCGCGCTGGATATCATTGGAGCTGAACTCGTACGAGATCTGGAACCGGGCGAAATCGTCGTGATTGACGAGGATGGCCTGCAATCGCTGAAGTCCCTGCAGGTCCGCCGCCCCAAGGCCCACTGTATCTTTGAATATATTTACTTCGCTCGTCCCGACAGCCGTATTGATGGGTTTAATGTGAACCGCGTCCGGCGTGAGATGGGGCGCCAATTGGCCAGGGAATATCCGGTTGATGCCGATCTGGTGATACCGGTACCCGATTCGGGGACGATCTCCGCCAGGGGCTTTGCCGAGGAATCCGGCATACCCTTTGAGGAGGGGCTGATGAAGAACCGCTATGTTGGCCGTACCTTTATTCAGCCTTCGCAGGATATCCGCGAGTTAGGGGTACGGCTAAAGCTAAACCCGGTCCGGGATTTGCTGCAGGGTAAAAGGGTGCTCCTGGTGGATGACTCCATCGTACGGGGCACCACCAGTGCTAAAATCGTGAGCATGGTACGGGAATGCGGGGCCAAGGAAGTCCATTTTTGCTTGAGCTCACCTCCTACCATCTTGCCCTGCTATTACGGCATCGACACCTCCGAAGGCGAACTGATCGCCGCTCACAAAACGGTTGAGGAGATCAGAGAGCATATCGGCGCGGACGGGCTGCACTACCTGAGTCTGGGAGGCCTGCTGGGGATATTCGGGGAGGCGCGGGGCAACTTCTGCACAGCCTGCTTCAGCGGTGACTATCCGACCTATGTGCCCAATCCCCACTTGCAGGGCAAGCTGGTATTTGAAGAAGGAAACGGGTTCAGCTAAAGTTTTTGAAAATATAGCGATGTGAGGGCCAGCTTGATGGCGAAGTTTATCCAAACGTTATTCTGAGAAAACTGGTTGTAACAGATTGTTTATATGCAACCTTTTGGCCAACGCCTTATGAACTGTGACAAATATACAACCAATCACTTACTTCAGACAACGTATGTTTACAATCACGACCAACGACTTACGTCTAAATACGGAGGGTTTACATGACCGAAAAGAAGAAGAGCCTCACTTATGCTGACGCCGGGGTGGATATTGCAGCCGGCAATAAGGCTGTCCACCTGATGAAAGACGCCGTGCGCAGCACGTTCAGGCCTGAGGTCTTGACCGATATCGGTGGCTTTGGCGGGTTTTTTGCCCTCAATAAGGACAAGTACCGGGAGCCGGTTCTGGTTTCCGGTACGGATGGTGTCGGTACCAAGCTGCGCGTGGCCATGCTGACAGACCGGCATGATACAGTAGGTATAGATGCGGTGGCCATGTGTGTCAACGATATCCTGGTGCAGGGGGCAGAGCCGCTCTTTTTCCTCGATTACCTGGCAGTCGGGCGTCTGGTGCCGGAACAAGTAGCCGCCATCGTGAGCGGCGTGGCTGAGGGCTGCCGCCAGGCAGGTTGTGCTTTAATAGGCGGGGAGACTGCTGAAATGCCTGGTTTTTATGGACCGGAGGAATACGACATAGCTGGTTTCGCCGTAGGCGTGGTGGAACGCAGCAAGATTATTGACGGCCGGGCTATAGCGCCGGGGGACCTAGTAATCGGCCTGCCTTCAACGGGGCTGCACAGCAACGGCTACTCTCTGGCCCGTAAAGTCCTGCTGGAGGTCGCCGGGTACGGCGCTGATACATATCTGGAACAGCTGGGGCGGACCGTGGGCGAAGAAATGCTCGCGCCCACCAAAATTTACGTAAAAGCCGTCCTCCCTTTATTGAACCGGTTTAGAATTAAAGGCTTGGCCCACATTACCGGAGGCGGCCTCACGGAAAACGTGCCACGCGTGCTGCCGGAAGGGACCGGGGTTGAGTTTCGTTTGGGGTCCTGGACAGTACCTCCGGTGTTTGACCTGATTAAAGAGACTGGTAATATTGCAGTAGAAGAAATGCTGCGGACTTTTAACATGGGTATAGGCATTGTCGCAGTGGTTCCCCGCGAGGAAGCCGGTGCGGTGATGGCTGATCTGTCTGCCAGGGGTGAGGCAAGCTACCTGGTGGGCGAAGTGGTGGAAGGCAAGCGGGAAGTAAGCTATGTGTAGCCCTTTTGAGAAGTCTGCAAAGCATTGAGCATACTCTGGGTTGGTTTTGATGTAGGATGAGCTTCGTAAGCATTTATTGGGGTATTGCTCCGTATGCGGGACTCTTGTTTTCATGGGGACCAAGTATTAATATGTAAAAATTGGTCTTTGCTAAGGAGAGGAAGGAACAAGTGAGCAAGCTACGCCTGGGTATTTTGGCCTCCGGCCGGGGCTCAAACCTCCAGTCCATCCTGGATCAGATAACTGCCGGCAGGATCAACGCTGAGGTAGCCGTGGTCATCAGTGACAAAAAAGAGGCTTTCGCGCTGGAGCGGGCGAGGATGGCGGGCCTCCCGGCCGGACACTTTAATTACAGGGATTTCCCATCCAAGGACGCGTACGAAAGCTCGATTGTTGACCGCTTAAAACAGCACGGGGTGGAACTTGTCTGCCTCGCTGGCTATATGAGAATTGTGGGCAAGGTACTCCTGGCAGCCTTCCCGGGCAGAGTTGTGAATATCCACCCGGCGCTCCTGCCGTCCTTTCCGGGATTGCATGGCCAGGAACAGGCCTGGGCCTACGGGGTCAAATTCAGCGGCTGTACCGTGCATTTTGTTGACGAGGGCATGGATACCGGGCCGATTATCCTCCAGGCTGTGGTTCCGGTTTATGACGAAGATACTGCCGATGAATTGTCTGCCCGTATTTTAGAGCAGGAACATAAGATTTACCCGGAAGCTATCCGGCTTTATGCAGAGGGACGGCTGAAGGTTGAAGGCAGAAAAGTATACGTTAACAAAAATAAATAACAGGAGGTAATAAGCTTGGCTCTTAAACGTGCTTTAATCAGCGTATCAAACAAAGCTGGTGTAATTGGGTTTTCACGCGGGCTGGCGGAACTGGGAGTTGAGATTGTTTCCACCGGGGGTACGGCTAAAGCCCTGCGGGAGGCGGGTGTGCCGGTTACATATATCTCCGACGTCACCGGTTTCCCGGAAATATTGGACGGCCGGGTTAAGACCCTGCACCCCACCGTGCACGGCGGCATCCTGGCCCTGAGAAATCCTGACCACCTAGGCCAGTTAGCAAAGCACAACATCACCCCCATCGACCTGGTAGTGGTGAACCTGTATCCTTTCCGCGAGACCATCGCCAAGCCCGGGGTAACCCTGGCGGAGGCCATCGAAAATATTGACATCGGCGGTCCCACCATGGTCCGTTCGGCGGCCAAGAACTATGAAAATGTGCTGGTCATCGTCAATCCGGAGCGCTACGGCGAGGTGCTGGATGCCCTGCGCAAGGGTGAAGATGGGCGGGAGCTGAGGATGGCTCTGGCCCGGGAGGCATTTGCCCATACCGCCTCTTACGACACCGCCATCACGGCTTACCTGTCCGGGAGCGGCGAAAGTGCGGAACTATTTCCGCCAACCATGGATCTCTCATTCAAGCGGGCGCAAGTCCTGCGCTACGGAGAGAACCCCCACCAGCAGGCTGCCTTCTACCGCGACCCGGCGGTGGCAGGGCCTTGCGTCGGCAATGCTACTCAGCTTGCGGGCAAGGAACTGTCGTATAACAACATCCTGGACATCAACTCGGCTTTTGAACTGGTGAGAGAATTTATTGAGCCGGCTGTGGTCATCGTCAAGCATAACAACCCCTGCGGCTGTGCTGCTTCGGCACAATTGGTCGACGCTTACCTTAAGGCTCTGGAAGGCGACCCGGTGTCAGCTTATGGCGGTATTGTGGCGCTAAACCGGGTGGTGGACGCCGCTTCCGCACAGGAAATGGCCAAACTCTTCGTGGAAGCTATTATTGCACCGGGCTATCAGGATGACGCCCTTGAAATATTGAAGAAGAAAACGAAATTAAGGTTGCTGGTAACCGGTGAGATAACCGGCCAAACCAACGACCGCGTGGATATGAGAAGGGTAAACGGCGGCCTTTTGGTGCAGGAATTCGACCGTGAGGTACTAAAGCTGCCTGAGTTGAAAGTGGTGACCAAGAGAACCCCGACCCAAAAGGAAATGGAAGAACTTATTTTTGCCATGACCCTGGTCAAGCATGTCAAGTCCAATGCCATTGTATTCACCAAGGATCGCCAGCTCATTGGTGTGGGAGCGGGCCAGATGAACCGCGTGGGTTCGGCCAGGATTGCCATAAGCCAAGCCGGGGAAAAAGCAGCCGGGGCTGTCATGGGTTCAGATGCCTTCTTCCCCTTCAACGATACTGTGCTTGAAGCAGCCGGCGCCGGCATCACCGCCATCATCCAGCCGGGCGGCTCCATCCGCGATGAGGAGTCGATTAAAGCATGTGATGAAGCCGGGATGGCTATGGTCTTCACAGGAATGAGGCACTTTAAACACTAACCTAGTCAGGGGTGGAAGCAGGGGACGGTTCTCCTGCTTCCACCCTTGCTTCTTAAAAATTGGAGGGTTCGTTCATGAAGGTTTTGGTTGTAGGTGGCGGTGGGCGTGAACATGCCCTGGTGTGGAAGCTGAAGCTAAGCCCCCGCGTCACTAAGATTTACTGTGCCCCTGGCAATGCAGGCATTGCCAGGGACGCTGACTGCATCAATATAAGTGCGGGGGATATCCAGGGGTTGTTGGATTTTGCTCTCAAAAACAAAATTGACCTTACTGTGGTAGGACCGGAAGTGCCCCTTAACGCGGGCATCGTTGATAGGTTTGAGGAGGCCGGGCTGAAAATTTTTGGTCCTTCCCGGTTGGCGGCAGAGATTGAGGGCAGCAAGGTGCTGTCCAAAGAGATCATGGCCAAGTATGGTATTCCCACAGCATCCTATGCTGTGTTTACCGACCCTGCTGAGGCCACTTCCTACATCAAACGAATTGGTGCTCCTTGTGTGGTCAAGGCTGATGGGCTGGCTGCGGGAAAAGGGGTAATCGTAGCACTGGATGAGGAGAGCGCGCTCGAGGCGGTACGTTCAATTATGGTGGATAAAGATTTTGGAGTGTCCGGTGAACGCTTGGTTGTTGAAGAGTGTCTGGTGGGCGAGGAGGTCAGCATCCTGGCCTTCACTGATGGTGTCAGTGTAGTCCCTATGATTTCCTCCCAGGACCACAAGCGCGCCTATGACCATGATCAGGGACCGAACACCGGCGGCATGGGAGCCTATGCTCCGGCACCGGTCTATACTGCCGAGGTGCACAGGCGAACCATGGAAGAAATATTAATTCCGATGGTCCGGGCGATGAACGATGAGGGCCGGACCTATCGCGGTGTTATCTACGCCGGGCTGATGGTTGATGAAAGTGGGCCGAAAGTACTGGAATTCAACGCGCGCTTTGGCGACCCGGAAGCTCAGCCGGTGCTGATGCTGTTGGAAACCGACCTGGTTGATATCATCGAGGCCATCCTGGACAGTCGCCTGGAGCAAATTGAAATCAAGTGGAAGGACCAGGCTGCAGTGTGTGTGGTGCTGGCCTCAGGAGGTTATCCCGGTTCTTATGGGAAGGGGAAAGTCATCTACGGGCTGGAAGAGCCAGGTGAGCATGTTGTCGTCTTCCACGCCGGTACCGCCGCGCAGGACGATGAAATTGTCACAGCCGGGGGACGGGTGCTGGGTGTGACAGCAACCGGTCCGGACATCCCTTCAGCGATTGAACGGGCTTACGCGGCAGTGGAAAAGATTCACTTCGACGGCATGCACTACCGGCATGATGTGGGGCGCAAGGCGCTGGAGCGGATTAAATAATTGTTAATAATTCGACAAAAATGGCACCCCGGAAACCTATCTGCGTCTCAGGTGGCAATTCCTACTCGTTGGTTAACCAAAAGTGCCTTTTTTGTCTTGATTTTTCCTCTTTAACGTATTAAAATGGTAAAGCAACAGATTACTGACCCAAGGGGGTGGACCTGTGTACTCAGGAAGACTTAAAGACGAGCTTTTGGACAGGCTTTTTGAGGCAGTGCTGCTTTTACAAAGCACGGATGAATGTTATCAATTTTTCGAAGATGTTTGCACGGTGGCAGAACTCAGGTCGTTGGCCCAGCGGCTGGAAGTTGCCAAAATGCTGCAGGATAACCATACTTACGGTGATATAGCCAGCTACACCGGGGCCAGTACGGCCACTATCAGCAGGGTCAAAAGATCCCTCAACTACGGTGCGGACGGTTATAAACTGATTCTGGAAAGAATTGCCTCAACCTCCGGCGAAGTCTGATTGGAGCATTGGTTAGGTGCGATTTCAATCGCACTTGCACGATGAAGCAGTTAAAGGGATCGATCATGTATGCTGATTGTTTTAACAAGATAGTGGCCTTTTTGTAGGCCATTAAAATATGTGCTTTTTATCTGGGAGTGAAAAAAGTTGGAACCATTGATTAAAATTTTTGAAACTGATGAACTGGTTCTCGAAAAAATAGTGCACAGAAAAGCCCTTGACCAAAGCGAAACAGGGGCTTTAGTCGCAGAGATCCTGGCTGCTGTTCGGGGCGGTGGCGATGAGGCAGTCTGTGCGTTTACGGCCCGCTTTGGCGGGCCTGAACTGCGACCGGACCAGCTCAGGGTTACCGGTGAAGAAATTAAGGCTGCATACGGCCTGGTGGAGGAAAACTATCTGGGTTCGCTCCGCCTGGCCATCAAAAACATTACCGACTACCACCAAAAACAGCAGGCCAATTCCTGGTTCAAAACGGATGAAAATGGGGCTATTCTGGGGCAGTTGGTCAGGCCGTTGCGCCGGGTCGGGATTTACGTACCAGGCGGTAAGGCCTCCTACCCTTCCTCGGTGCTGATGAATGCAATACCGGCCAAGGTTGCCGGAGTGCGGGAGATTGCCATGATTACACCCCCGGCTGTCGATGGTTCCCTGAGCCCTTACACTCTGGTGGCTGCCGCCGAGGTGGGCGTAACTGAAATCTACAAAGCCGGTGGCGCCCAGGCAGTGGCAGCCCTGGCTTATGGTACGGCGTCCATCCCGAGAGTTGACAAGATCACCGGCCCCGGCAGCATTTACGTCACATTGGCCAAGCAGCAGGTCTATGGCCAGGTGGACATTGATATGCTGGCCGGGCCCAGCGAGGTGCTGATTATTGCCGATGAAACGGCGGATCCCGCTTTTATCGCCGCGGACCTGCTATCACAGGCGGAACACGATGAAATGGCCTCTGCCATGCTGCTGACCCCATGCCGTGAACTGGCAGGCCAGGTCCAGGAGCAGGTTGCCAGTCAGGCCGCCAAGCTTGAACGCTGCGAAATCATCAAGCGTTCCCTGGCTGGCTATGGGGCGATTGTGATTACGGGTGATATTGACCAGGCTTTTGAACTGGCCAACCAGGCTGCGCCGGAACACCTGGAATTAATGCTGGCCGAACCCTTTCGCTGGCTTTTCAGGGTAGAAAATGCTGGCGCTGTTTTCCTGGGGCATTACTCACCCGAGCCGGTGGGTGATTACCTGGCCGGCCCCAACCATATTCTGCCGACAGGTGGTACGGCAAGGTTTTACTCTCCTCTGGGTGTCGATGCTTTTATGAAAAGGACCAGCTTGATTGCCTATAATGGTCCGGCCCTGGAACAGGTTGGGGCTGATGTGATCAATCTCGCCGGTGTGGAAGGATTCTCCGCCCATGCCAACGCGGTAAGGATCAGGTTGAAAAATTGTTCGAAAGAAAGAGGGAAAGGAGACTGCTCATAGAATGACTACTATATTTAACGCAGCATCCCTGGTAAGGGAAGAATTGAAAGGTCTGCTTCCCTATCATGCTCCTTACTACCCGTCGGTGCTTAAACTTGATGCCAATGAAAACCCTTACCCGTTTCCGAAAGAAGTAATGGAGAAGATTTACCGGGAAACGGCATCGTCCGGCTTCAACCGCTACCCCGATCCAATGGCCGTGCAATTGCGGGAGAGCCTGGCTGCTTACACCGGGGTAAGTCCGGAAAACATCATGCTGGGCAATGGTTCAGATGAGCTTATTCTGGACTTGATGCTGACTTTCGGTACCGGGGCAAAGTTTGTCGTGGCCTCCCCTTCCTTTGTGATGTACGGGATACAGGGCCAAATTGCCTCCTCGACCAGGCTGGACGTTCCCCGGCTAAGTGACTTCCACCTTGACGTGGCGGAGATGCAAAAGGCTGCGGCTGAGCCGGGGGTAAAACTGGTTGTGATCTGCACCCCGAACAACCCGACCGGGACAGCCACACCACGGTGTGAGATTGAGGCTATCCTGGGAAACACCAGCGCGTTGGTGGTAGTTGACGAGGCTTACGGGGAGTTTGGCGGGGAGTCCTGTGTACCACTTTTGGAGAGCTATCCAAATTTAATTATACTTAAGACTTTTTCCAAGGCCTTTGGCCTGGCCGGGTTGAGGGTGGGTTACCTCTTGGCCGGAGCTTCCATTATTAATGAGTTATTAAGGGTAAAACAACCTTTTAATTTAAACGCCTTTTCCCAGATTGCCGCCAGGGTGGTCATGGAAAACCTCGCTCCTTTCCGGGAAAGGGTCGGGACTATCTTAAAGGAAAGAGACCGCTTGTTCGCCGAGCTTTCGGCTGTTCAGGGCGTGGAGACCTTTCCCACCGAGGCCAACTTTATTTTATTCAGGACTGCCCTGCCGGCGGCCCAAGTTTATCAGGGACTGCTTGAGCGAGGTGTTCTGGTGCGCAGTGTGGACAGTCCAAGTCTTTCACGTTGTCTCAGGGTTTCCGTGGGTACGTCAGAGGAGAACACAACCTTCCTTGCCAGTATGCGGGAAATCCTGGCATGATTCGCTTAATTAATATGAACATAATGAAATTTTTCCATAAAGGGGCTGTAAATAACATAAAGGGGTGATTTAAATGTCAGAACCACGCGAGAGTTTAGTCAACCGCAAAACACTGGAAACAGAAGTCAACGTTACTTTTAGCCTGGACGGCGAAGGGGTTTACTTCGTCAAGACGGGACAGCCGTTCTTTGACCACATGCTGGAGCTTTTCTGCAAGCACTCATCTTTCAACATGGAGTTGACCGCACGTGGGGACCTGGCGGTAGACGGCCATCATACCGTTGAGGATGTGGGTCTGTGTCTGGGTTTGGCTATCAAGCGGGCTCTGGGCGAAAAATATGGCATAAACCGCTTCGGGCATGCCATAATCCCCATGGATGAGGCGCTGGCCATGGTTGCCGTGGACCTTTCAGGTCGTGGTTTTCTGGTCTTTGACGCACCTATGCCTGCGGCGCGGGTAGGGGAATTTGAAACCGAGCTGGTGCAGGAGTTTTTTAGGGCTCTGACCGTCAGTGGTGAATTCACCCTGCATATCCGCCTGCTGGCCGGGACCAACACCCACCACATCATTGAGGCTATTTTCAAGGGTTTGGCACGTGTTCTAAAGGACGCCACAGCCTATGTCGGTGGGGGCATTCCCTCTACCAAGGGCGCGCTTTAATACGGATTGCCCCAAGACATAAAAGTGTCGTTAATCAGGGTATTATGAAATAAAAATGCTTGGCCGCAATGGATCTAGTATGACCGCCATTTTCGATTGGTTAAGGTCTTATATTTCTGTGTCCTCTACCGGGAAGAATTGCAGGGGGAAACCATGATTGCTATTATTGATTACGGGATGGGAAACTTAAGGAGCGTCCAGAAGGGCTTTGAAAAAATGGGCGTTGAAGCTAACGTGGTCGGAAAACCGGAACAGGTGCTCCAGGCCCGCGGGGTGGTCTTGCCTGGAGTGGGGGCCTTTGCCGACGCTATGACTAATTTGCGTTCGTCAGGGATGGACGAAGCCGTCCACCGGGCGGTTGAAGCCGGGAAACCCTTTTTGGGTATCTGTCTGGGGCAGCAACTGCTCTTTGACGCCAGTGAGGAATGGGGTTTGACCAGGGGGTTGGGAATTTTCCGGGGTCGGGTCCGACGCCTGCCGGGCGGGCTGAAGGTGCCCCACATGGGGTGGAACCAGGCCGAAATCCAGCGACCCGACCCGCTTCTTGAGGGAGTGCCCCAAGCTTCTTCCTTCTACTTTGTGCACTCCTATTATGTCGATCCGGAGGAGCAAGATGTTGTCTTGACCAGGACCGAATACGGGGTTCACTTTGCTTCCATTGTGGGGAGGAAAAACGTTTACGGGATCCAGTTTCACCCCGAAAAAAGTAGCGGGATGGGCCTTAAGATCCTAGAAAATTTCGGGAGGATGGTTGAAAAATGTTGCTGATCCCAGCTATTGACCTGCGGGAAGGGAAGTGCGTTCGCCTGGTGGAGGGACGACTCGATAAGGAAACTGTTTATTCAGATGAGCCGGCCGCGATGGCTGCCCTCTGGCAGCTCCAGGGCGCCCGCATGCTGCACGTAGTGGACTTAGACGGAGCTTTTGCCGGGGCTCCCAAAAACCTTGACGTGTTAAAGGAGATTCTGGCCGCCGTTGAAATTCCCGTCCAGGTAGGAGGGGGCATTCGCAGTATGGAGACGATCGAAAGCCTTTTGGGCTTGGGCGTAGCCCGGGTCATCCTGGGTACGGTCGCCATCCTGAACCCGGAGCTGGTAGCAGAGGCCTGCAGTAGATACGGAGAAGCCGTCCTGGTGGGTATCGACGGGCGCAATGGGCAGGTGGCTATTGAAGGTTGGGGGTTGACGGCAGAAAAAGGAACGGTTGAACTTGCCCTGGAGATGAAAAATTTGGGTGTCAAAAGAGTGGTTTTTACCGATATCAGGCGGGATGGAAGGCTGCAGGGACCCAACCTCGAGGCAACCGGACAGTTGGCGAAAAAAACTGGTTTAAAGGTGGTCGCCTCCGGTGGTGTTGCCACTCTGGACGACCTGAGGGCAATTAGAGATATGGAGCACCTGGGTGTTGATGCAGCGATTATGGGCAAAGCCCTTTACTCCGGGGCTATTGACTTAAGGCGGGCCCTGGCCGTAGCTGCCGGTGAGGAAGTGGGGTAGAACAATGCTTCTCAAAAGGATCATCCCCTGTCTGGATGTCACCGGAGGCAGGGTGGTTAAAGGTACCAATTTCGTCAACCTTCGGGATGCAGGTGATCCCGTCGAGCTTGCTGCTTTTTACGACCGTGAAGGGGCTGATGAACTGATCTTCCTCGACATCACCGCTTCCTCTGATGGGCGGAAGACTACCCTGGACATGGTTTACCGCACCGCCGGGGAGGTTTTTATTCCTTTCACTGTCGGAGGCGGGATTAGGTCCCTGGAGGATATCCGGTCCATGCTCAGTGCCGGAGCCGACAAGGTCTCGATGAATACGGCAGCGGTCAAAAAACCCGAATTAGTAGCCGAAGCTGCCTCCCGGTTCGGCAGTCAGTGCATCGTGGTAGCTATCGACGCGCGGCAGTGTGGGCCAGCAAGCTGGGAAGTTTACATACATGGCGGTCGTACGCCAACCGGCATTGATGCCGTGGCCTGGGCCCGGCAGGTGGAAGCGCTGGGCGCCGGGGAAATCATGCTAACCAGCATGGACCGGGATGGGACCAAGGACGGTTATGACCTGCCCCTGACCAGGACCATTGTCAGGGCGCTGAATATCCCGGTTATCGCCTCAGGCGGGGTTGGCAACCTGGAACATGTAGCCGCAGGGTTGACCGAAGGGGAAGCCGACGCTGCCCTGGCCGCTTCAATTTTCCATTTTGGCGAGTATTCCATCTGGGAAACCAAGCAATACCTGCATTCCCACAGCATCCCCGTGCGGATCTAGACGTAAGATGTGGGTAAATGGTAGATACCTACACCCAGAATATATGAACTATAGGTACAAAATTTCTATTGCAATGGAGGAATATAGATTGTCATTTGACGTAAGTAACTTAAAATACGACCAGGCTGGACTGATTCCAGCCATTGTCCAGGATACAGCCACCGGAGTGGTCTTAATGATGGCCTATATGAACAGTGAAGCGGTTGCCAAGACCCTGGCCACAGGGGAGACCTGGTTTTGGAGCAGGAGCCGACAGGAATTCTGGCACAAGGGGGAAACCTCGGGCAACGTCCAGAGGGTGCAGGAAATTTTGTACGATTGCGACCAGGATACCTTGCTGGTGAAAGTGGAACAAAAGGGCGCCGCCTGTCACGAGGGCTATCTCACCTGCTTCCACTACCGGGTAGAGCAGGACGGTAATGTAACAGTAGTTGGGGAAAAAATGTTCGACCCGGATCAGGTTTACGGCAAGAAATAGCAGGGTTCGCATACTGAGCAATGCCCCGGCAAATGTTGGTGTGAGCGTGCTGCGGTTTCAATTTCAATGCCTTTCTTCAGTATTAAGGGATAGAGCTTTGGTATAAAGCTGTTTTCATTTCTGAAACAGGGGCGCAAGCATCCAACCAGATCTCCCATGCCAGGACTCCCTGATAGAGCAACATGCTTAGCCCATTCAAAACTTCACAACCTTGAAGATGAGATTTAATCATAAAATCTGTTTTTGGAGGATTATAAATCAGATCAATAGCTACTGTACCGGCTCTCAGTCCATGCAGTGGGTATGGGTATTTTTCCTTTTCTAAACCAACTGAAGTAGCTTGCACGACAATGTCTGTGCCTGCCAGACATTGGGTAAGCAGCCTATTACCCGTGGTTTGCCCAATAGCTAGCGTTGCTGCCTCATAGCCTTGAGCTAACAAAAGCTCGACTAGATTCTGAGCTTTCTCAAAGCTACGGTTAATAACTGTCACTTTGGCGCCAGTCTCTGCCAAGGCTAAAGCTACCGCTTTCGCTGCCCCGCCAGCCCCAAAAATCGTTACCTTTTTATCTTTTGTCGAAAAACCCTGGCTGGTTAAACCCCGGATAAGCCCAGGGCCGTCGGTATTATAACCCAGAAGTCGCTTCCCGGATACTTTGACAGTGTTCACCGCCCCTAAAAGTCTCGCCCTGGGATCTATTTCATCAAGGTATTGAATGATTTCGCCTTTGAGAGGATAGGTTACATTCCAACCATTAAACTTTTGCTCCACTAGATTTTGAACTGTCGCAGGCAGCGTTTCTTTCGTCACCTTGATCCGCTCATATGAAGCATCTAAACCGATCGCGCGATATCCTGCTTCATGCAATACTGGAGAAAGCGAGTGCTCTATTGGATTGCCAAGAACAGCATATTTATAGCTTTGCATCATGAAGTTATCTCCTCATTTATCTCTATCAACCTAACTTCCTAAAATATTTCGCTGTAACTTCCCAAGAAAATAAATTTACCCAGACTGTTTTCCAGCTCACATAGCAAATGCACTGTTTCGGTCAAGTAAATGGAAGCATCGAAATCGAAGTAAAACATGAACTCAAAATCCTTTCCGATAATCGGACGGCTTTCAAGCTTGGTCAGATTGAACCCGAGCGATGAAAATTTTGAAAGCAGTGTGCAAAGCGAGCCCGGCTTATGGGGGAGCGAGAGCAAAATGCTGATTTTGTTTGCTCCGGGATAGATTCTCATTTCTTTGGAGATACAGATAAAACGGGTATAGTTGTTATCCCGGTTTTGGATGTTGTCTTTCAAAATGTCAAGGTTATAAAGCTCTGCACAGGTCTCAGATGATATCGCAGCAAGATCACAGCGGTTTGACTCAGCGACATATTTTGCTGCGGCTGCCGTGTTGCTGAACACGGTAACCTTGATTTGTGAGTGAGCTTTCAAGAATTCGCTGCATTGGCCGATGGCCTGTTCATGCGAAACAATTTCCTTAATATCATCAAAAAATACGCTTTTTTTGGCGAGCAAGGTGTGATTTATTCTCAGTCTAATACTACGCACAATGTGAAATTTATGTTTCTCCATCAAGTCATATACGGTGATAACCGTACCTGCCAAACTATTTTCAACCGGTAATAAACCGTAATCGCACATACCTTTTTCTACTGCTTGGAAAACAGAGTCGAAATCGTTAAAAAACATCGGATTTGGCAGTGAAAAAAGTTTTTCGCAGGCTTGTTGGGAATAGGAACCCTCTGTTCCCTGGCAGGCAATATTTGCTTTTGAAGGAAATTGCCTGGTCAGCTCACAGGTCGCTGCTTTAATGTCTCGGGCAAGCTCAGAGTTGTGCGAGATAAGCTGATTTTGATAGCTTTTGCTCAGGTCGAACAAGGTATTAAACAGCCTCTTTGCATATGTTTCCATTTTCTCTCCGGAGATTTCTGCAGCGCGGTTTAAAACCTCACGTTCCCGCTCATGATCTAAAACAGGCAAATTATTTTGTATTTTATACTTTGAAATGCTAGCGACTGTATCCATCCGTTTAGTAAACAATTGAAGCAACTCTAAATCAATTTGATTGAGTTCTTCTCTCAGTGCTTTGATATCCATTCTTTGGCCTCCCAACATGTTTTAAACCATCAGGTCAAGCAAAGAGATTGCCATTGTTGCTTCTACACAGGGAACTGCACGTGGCACGATACAAGGATCGTGTCTTCCTTTAATGGAAATCGTGGTATTGGTTTTTTTGGAAAGACTGATGGAATTTTGTTGCATGGCAATTGATGGCGTAGGCTTAAAAGCGACGTTCATCAGCAAAGGCATCCCCGAGGCGATGCCGCCCAAAATGCCGCCATGATGATTGGTCTTTGTTTTCACCTGGCCTTTGTGATCATAGTAAAATTCATCATTATTTTGTGAGCCACGCAGCTTTGCTGAAGCGAACCCAGCGCCAAATTCCACTCCTTTGACGGCCGGAATGGCGAAGGCGGCTGCTGCCAGTCTGTTTTCCAGGCCGCTGAACATGGGTTCTCCGACTCCGACAGGAACCCCGATCGCGCAGCATTCAATGACGCCACCCAGCGAGTCGGATTGACCCTTGACCATCTCAATGAGGTCAACCATGTGTTGACCTAGCTCATCGTCAAGCACGGCAAAGGCCTTCTTGGTAACGGTTGTGAGCTGAGTCGCATCAACCGTTACAGGGTCGAAGCGGCGGTCTTCAATTTCGCCGATTGATTGAATATGCGCACCGATAAAGACGCCAAGACGCTCCAGAATTTGGAGACAAACTGCGCCAGCAAAGCAAATTGGAGCAGTAAGCCGTCCGGAAAAATGGCCGCCACCACGGATGTCGTTGGCGCCTTTATATTTGATGTGTGCACAATAATCGGCATGAGAAGGCCGGGGTACATCCAATATGGCTGCATAGTCCCCCGGTTTGCAATCCGTGTTTTTAATCACGGCGCAAAGAGGAGAGCCGCAGGTCTTGCCCTCCAAAAGACCGCAGATGACTTTGGCCTCATCTGTTTCCCGGCGTGCAGTAGAAAATACTTTATTGCCGGGTGCACGGCGGGCCATAAATCTTTGTACCCGTTCCAAGTCTATTTCTTCGCCGGGAGGCAAGCCGTCAATCACCACTCCGATAGCTTCGGAATGCGACTGCCCAAACAGCGAAATTTTGATATTTTCCCCGAAATTAAATGACATCTGCAATCCCTCCAAGCCTTTTGAAATGATTAAAGAATTGTGGATAGGATTTATCGACCGCCTCTGCACCCTCAATGATCAGCTCGTTTGTGCAAAGTGCTCCAGCGATCGCCATTGACATTACGATGCGATGGTCTCCAAAACCCTGAACAACTCCGCCGCGTAAAGGTTTGCCGCCGCGGATAAGCAGTGCATCCTCCCTCTCGGTGACATCGGCGCCAAGCTGTGCTAGACCTTGCGCAATTGCCGCAAGTCGGTCGCTTTCTTTAATCCGCAGGCGTCTGGCGTTGTATATGAGTGTTGTTCCGGCTGCCGCTGTCGCCACCACTGCAATAATAGGAATTAAATCGGGTATTTCAGCCGCGTTAATACGCTGAGCCTGGAGCGGTTTTCCGGCTGTATGGGCGGTATCTTTGAAAAAAGACACATTTGCGTCAAAAGCGCCCAGCAAGTTGATGATCTCTTTATCCCCTTGCACTGAGTCTTGAGCAAGGCCCCCACATAGAATCTCACTGCCTTGCAAGGCGCCTGCGCAAATCCAAAATGCGGCGTTGGACCAATCCCCCTCGACACTAAGCTGTTGAGGCGAAAGGTATTTTTGTCCACCTTTGATTTGATAGCCGCGCGTTTGCTCTTCTATGGCGATGCCGAATTTTTTGAGAGTTGCAATTGTCATTTGGACATACCCTTTTGATTCTAACTGTGATGAGAGAACAATGTGGCTGTCTTTTTCTAACAGCGGCAACGCAAACAGCAGTCCGGTGATAAACTGTGAGCTGACATCGCCGGGCAGAGTATAATGCCCTCCAGTCATGCTTCCGGAAACTGTCAGCGGCAGCCTTGCCCGGTCGAAGTGGCAGCCGTGGCTTTCCAGTTGCTCCACCAGCGGTTGGAGCGGGCGCTGCGGCAGTCTGCCCTGTCCCGAGAAAGTTACAGGGACACCCAGTGCCGCTGCAACAGGCAGCAGAAAACGCAGTGTCGCTCCACTTTCGCCGCAATCAAGTTTGGGAAAAGCAACAGTATTTTGCCAAACGGGCGAGATATTTAAAAATCCCGGTGAATCGTTATATATCTTCGCTCCAAGCGACCTCAAACATTCCATTGTAGCCTGGATATCTTGGGAGGAGGAGCCAAGCCGGACAACTGTCGGCTGATCTGATAGAGCAGCTGCAATCAAAATGCGATGGGCGTCTGATTTTGAGGGGATTGCTTCAATCCTGCCCTGCAAAGCTGACGGCGTGATACGAATGTTCATTTTATGACCCCTTTCCAATACCCTGGCGGATGAAATCAGGCAGAGCAGGAACGGGTATTTGATAGAGAACACATATGCCGATTTTTTTGGGAATAACAAGGGTAATACTGTCTTGGCGACGTTTTTTATCACGCAAAGCAACCTCGGCCAATTGCCCGGCCGTAAAAGGAGAGGAAACAGGCAGATCATTGGCTGCCAGGGCGGCTTTAATCGGCTCGGCACAGTCTGTTTCGGATAGCCCCAGCCGCCAGGCCGCAGTGCTAATCAACGCCATGCCGATGGCGACGGCATGGCCATGCGTGATGGAATAGCCGCTGCAATGCTCAACGGCGTGGCCTATGGTGTGTCCGAAATTGAGCAGTTGGCGATCCCCGTTATCGAATTCATCCCGCATTACTAAATCACGCTTAATGCTGATACATTGTTCAATGCTATCTTCTATGTAACAATGTGCATTTCCAGTCGCCAATTTCTCAAACAGCTTTATAGACGCGAGTACACCGTATTTTATTGCTTCGGCTACGCCATCGGCGAAAACTGTCTCCGGTAAGGTTGAAAAGCTTGCGGGGTCGCAAAGCACGAAGCTAGGTTGGTAGAAGGCGCCCGCAAGATTTTTGCCTGCGGTGAGATTTATTGCCGTTTTACCACCAACCGAGGCATCAATTGCCGCCAACAAGGTGGTCGGAATTTGCACAAGACGAATCCCGCGCAGGTAAACGGAAGCAGCAAAGCCAGCCATATCCCCGGTCACCCCGCCCCCCAAAGCCACCACAAGATCAGATTTGGTCAGCTGCTGCTGCGCCAAAAATTCAAGAATCTGGCCAAAAACAGCAAGATTTTTCGAGCTTTCTCCGTTATTAAATACAAATTTCACGACAGCAAAGCCAGCCTGCCGCAAGGATGCGCAGAGCACTTCTGAGTATAGTGCATCGACAATATTGTCGGTCACAACTGCAGCCGTGCAGGCGGAGACCCTTTTTAATATTTCCTTTCCTGCCTTATGCAGGCTTTTGTTTTCGATGAGAATGTCATAACTTCTTGAGGCGTTAACGGTCACTGTTTTCATAAAAGCTCCCTATCCCGTATTTAACAGTCGATAGACTCTTTGATTATTCTTCCAGCCTGCAAAAGTTTTTCAACGTCCCCACGGTTGCCGGATTTTAAAGCATCACTATATTCAACAAGCCGTTCGATTAAACTGTCAAGCTCGTTCATGAGGTTTTGCTTATTTTCAAAGAAAAGTTCGGTCCACATTTTTTCGTGCAGCTTTGCCACTCTGGTCATATCGTGATAGCTTCCTGCTGAGAACCCTTTGTGTTTGGGCGCCAGGTTGCTTTTGACATAGGCATTGGAAACCACATGTGCCAATTGGGAGGTGTATGCGATCATCCGGTCATGTTCTGCGGGAGAGCAAAGGGTGATGTTTGCAAATCCTAAGCTCAGCCAAAATTGTTTCATGGCTTCAAGCAGTCCCAGTGGCGTTGCGCTGTAGTAAGGAGTCATAATCATGGAGGCATTATGAAATAATTGAGTGCTGGAATGTTTAAATCCGGAAAATTCCACGCCGGCCATTGGGTGGCAACCGATAAAAACAAAATCATTGTTGGCTGCGGTAGCCTGCAGGGCGTCACAAACCATTTGCTTAACCCCGCAGCTGTCGGCAACAACACTCCCCTTTTTAAAGCTACCAGCACGCGCTTGTACATAATTGATTGTGTCAGTTGGATAAAGCGCCACAATTACTATGTCGCATAGCGGCAGAAACTCGTCGCTGAGGACATCGTCAATGGCCTCAAGCAGCTTTGCCAGGCAAACAACCGACTCCTGGATATCTGTGCCAAATACTTTGTGCTTGGTGTTTTGTTTGATTGCTTTAGCGATTGAGCCGCCAATCAAGCCAAGACCGACAATCCCGATATTCATTTTTTTCAACCCTCCTCATCAAAAGCGGACTTTTCACTGCGCAAAAGGTAAAACATTGCGAACTTCATTGGCCAAATTATCAAATGCATCCGGTGTCAGCGATTGCGCTCCGTCGCAAAGGGCTTTACTTGGATCATTATGGACTTCAATCATGAGTCCGTTCGCCCCCACGACGGTTGAAGCGAGTGACAGTGGCTTTACCAGTGCAGAGATACCTGCGGCATGACTCGGATCAACAATAATGGGCAGATGTGTCTTGCTGCGAAGCACAGGGATTGCTGAAATATCAAGAGTGTTTCTTGTTGCAGTTTCAAAGGTGCGGATGCCCCTTTCACAAAGAATAACATTTCCATTGCCGCCGGCCATGATATATTCCGCACTCATCAGCAGTTCTTCCAGTGTATTTGCCAAGCCGCGCTTCAAAAGGATTGGTCTTTGAAGCATGCCGAGTTCTTTTAGCAATTCAAAGTTTTGCATGTTTCTGGCGCCAACCTGAATCACATCTACCTCTTCAAAGAGCGGCAAGTGTGAAATATTCATAATTTCTGTCACAATTGGCAGTCCTGTCAGCTCTTTTGCTTCGAGCAGCAATTCAATTCCCTCAGCATGCATACCCTGGAAAGAGTAGGGTGAGGTGCGGGGCTTAAAAGCACCACCGCGCAGCAGGGATGCGCCGGATGCTTTGACCCTTTGCGCAATGGCACATATTTGTTCACGCGACTCTACTGAGCACGGGCCTGCAATGATTTGAAAATGGCCTCCGCCGATTTTGACGCCGTTGACATCAACCACAGTATCATCGGTGTGAAACTTGCGGTTTGCTTTTTTGTACGGCTCCAGAATCCTTTTAACATCCTCAACGATTTCAAGCGATTGAATCAGACCAATGTCAACGACACTGGTATCCCCGATCAAGCCGATGATTGTCTGGTGTTTTCCAACGGAGAAATGGGTACTGATGCCCAAGCTTTTCAGCCAGGAAACAAGAGGCGTCAGCTGCTTTTGATCCGGGTTGTTCTTCTTCAGTATGACAATCATGGTTTTCTCTCCTCATTTCTTAATAAAAAAAGGACTCAGCGTGAATTTCAATTTCACTGCTGAACCCTTTGATATCCATTTAGACACTCTCGTTTCGTTCTAAATTAAATATCGATACCTGCTTGCAGTGAAACTTAAATTAACCTTACCCCAAAAGCAAGTAAAGTAAAAATAAAAGTATTCTGCTGCAAACAATAGCTTAGTCATTCTCAACACTCCTCGAATATTGAGTCTGATACTAGCACAATGAAGTGCGTTTGTCAATAGAAAAGTGTGCCAGGTTTTTGCGTGAAAGAGACTTTTCCCTGGTGTTGCCAGGAATGAAGGATTTGCACTTCTTTATTAGAATCTTTATTATTAATAGAGATCAAATTGAAAAGATTAAGCGGAGGACTTAATGGATTTATTATCCCAGCTCAACCCCGATCAGCTTAAGGCCGTGGTGTATGGTGACGGTCCGCAGTTGGTACTGGCCGGGGCAGGCAGCGGCAAGACCAAAGTATTGACCAGCCGGATCGCCTACCTTTTACAGGAGATGAGGGTATCTCCACACCAGATTTTAGCTATCACCTTCACCAACAAGGCGGCCCAGGAGATGAAGAACCGCGTTGCGGAACTCGCGCCGGAGGCTGCTCGCGACCTTTGGCTTTGCACCTTTCATGCCGCCTGTCTGCGCATACTACGGCGGCAGGTCGAGTTTTACGGGCGTGATCGCAATTTTGTTATCTACGACACGGATGACCAGCTAACCCTGGTTAAAGATTGCATGAAAGAACTGTCCTTGGATGACAAAAAGTTCCCGCCCAGGGCGGTTGCCGCAGTGATATCCCAGGCGAAGAACCAGCTATCCAACCCCGTTGACTTTGAACAGCATGCCTACGATATCTTAAGTCGTACTGCCGCCAGCGTTTATCATCGCTACCAGGAAAAAATCCGACAATACAACGCTGTTGATTTCGACGACCTGATATTTTTGACCGTGCGGCTTTTTAAAGACTATCCTCAAATCCTAGCCTACTATCAGGACCGCTTCCGCTACATCCTGGTGGACGAGTACCAGGATACCAATCATGCCCAATATGTCCTGGTCAACTTACTGGCTAAAACCAACCGGAATTTACTCGTGGTGGGCGACCCCGACCAGGGTATTTACAGTTGGCGGGGGGCTGATATTAAAAATATCATGAGCTTTGAGCGTGACTACCCCGAGGCCCAGGTAATCAAGTTGGAGCAAAATTACCGTTCCACCGGCGCCATCCTGGACGCCGCCAACCACCTGATCCGGAATAACTCCAACCGTAAGGACAAGCGGCTTTGGACAGCAGCCGGACCGGGGACTCCTCTGGTAAACTATTTTGGGGAACATGAGCATGCCGAGGCGGATTTTGTTGTCAGCCGCATCATACGCTTAAAGGAAATGGAAAAACGTAAGTACGGTGACTTTGCTGTCTTTTACCGTACCCATGCCCAGTCGCGTGTATTTGAAGATATCCTCGTCAGGGCGGCTATTCCCTATATCATCATTGGCGGCCAGAAATTCTACGAACGCAAAGAAATTAAAGATATCCTGGCTTACCTGAGGCTAATCCTCAATCAGTTCGATGCGATAAGCCTCTCCAGGATTATCAATGTGCCCAAGCGGGGTATCGGTCAGGTCTCCTTAAGCAAAATAATTGGATTTGCCGAAGAAAAGGGTATCAGCCCGCTTGAGTCTATGGCGGGTGCGGCAGGGATAGCAGGCCTGACGAGCAAAGCCAAGACAGCCGGCGCCGCCTTGGGAGAGTTAATCCAGGGCCTGGCGGGGGAGTCTTTGAACTTAACAGTTACCGAACTGGCTCAGGCTGTCATGGAGCAGACCGGTTACCGCCAGGAGCTTGTGACCGAAGACACGGTGGAGTCCCGCACCAGGTTGGAATACCTGGATGAATTCCTCTCCGTTACCGGAGAGTTTGACCGCTTGGCCGAGGAAAAAGACCTGAGAAGTTTCCTGGAAAACATCACTCTAGCCACGGACATGGATAACTTGAACGAGGAAATCGACCGCGTTTCTTTGATGACGCTGCACAGCGCCAAGGGACTGGAGTTTCCAGTGGTATTCGTAACCGGTCTGGAGGAAGGAGTGTTTCCCCACAGCCGTTCGCTCCTGGAGCCTGGTGAAATGGAGGAAGAGCGCAGGCTGTGCTATGTGGGCTTAACCAGGGCCAGGGAAAGACTCTATCTTACCCACTGCTGGAAGAGGACTTTGTACGGGGCGGAGCGGTATAACAAGCCTTCCCGCTTTCTGGATGAGATCCCTCCCAACCTCATGGAGGGTGACGATGCCCTGTCCGGGTCAGCTAAAAGTAAATCCTCCAGACCATCCCCGGTAAGGGATTTCCGTGAACGGAGCCCCCAGTCGCTGGAAGCATTTGTGCTGGGGGACAAAGTGAAGCACAGTAAGTGGGGCGTCGGTGTTATTGTTGGTATCCAGGGGGAGGGTGTAAATGCAGAGTTCAAAGTGGCCTTCCCGGACCAGGGCATCAAGCTGTTGCTGGCCAAGTATGCCCCGCTTGAGCGGGCCAACTAGTTAAGCCTTGCATATTGCTAATCCTTATTATATTGCTTTTCGATAGGTTAAAATGCTAAACCAGCCATGATTTTTCAATCAAATAATATCAATAATAATGCACACTGGAGAAGTGTTAAGAGTTAAACCAGTCCATTTTAGGGAGATAATAAAGATAAGCACCTGATGGAGGCAGTATGGAGCGACTCCTGGCTGTTGCCGCGTTGACGGCGATTATTCACCTGATAAATACACTAATTTATGCGGTTCGCATCTCGGGAGTTCGCACCCAACGGTTGGCCACCGCTTTTTCCCTTTTCAACGTAATCTTTCTGTTGGCCAGCACCGCCAACAGCATTCAGGGTTTTTTACTGGCGTCCATAGTGGAAAAAGCGATCAAGCTCGCCCAAACACAAGCAGGTATTTCTGTCCTTGAACAGTTGGTTCCCCACCCTGCCTATCAGGCCCAACTATCCATTCTTGATCACAATATCCGCCTGATCATAGCTGCCGCGACCCTGGGTACATTAATAGGAGCAGCCTTAATCCCGCCTTTCGTAAATATATTTACCAGGGCTATCTATCTTTTTGAGGAAACAGGTTCGGTGCCCAGGCTGCTGGGGAGGGTCATCTTTTCTCCCCGCCGAATCTTAGGACTGACCAAAGAGATGCGCCTACCCGGGAAAAAAACTTTTAAGCTGGCGATGGTCCGGCGCTTGGCCATTCCAAAAACCTTTTTAATCCTCAATTTCTTTGTAACCGGTATTTATACCACAGGGGTTCTCTCCGCGCTCTTTGCCGGGGCGCTTTTCCCTGATTTCCGGGCTGCCGCAGCTACGCTTTCGGCTGTAGTGAACGGTATCGCCACTATTCTGGCAGCAACGGTGGTGGATCCTACCGCGGCGGCTATCACCGACCAGGCTTTACGTGGTGAACGCAGCGAGGACGACGTCAAGCAGATGGCTCTCTACCTGGCCATCACCAGGCTTTTGGGTACTGGTTTCGCCCAGTTGATATTCGTCCCAGCGGCCTATTTTATTAAGTATATGGCGTCGCTGCTGGCGTAATACTTGCCAATGATGAATTGGCGTAAGTCATAGCTCACGACTACGGCTTACGTCTTAAAACAGGAGGTGTCCGGCAGATGACGTTGTCTCTGGAGCAGGCCCGGGAGAGGGCGGAGGCTCTGCGCAGTGAACTCGAAATGCATAACCGCCTTTATTATGTATTGGACAAAGCTATCATTACCGACTTCGAGTATGATCAGATGATACGGGAGTTGGAGGATTTAGAAAGGCTGTATCCATCTCTTGTTACACCTTATTCTCCCACCCAGCATGTCGGGGGGCGCCCCAAGGAGGGATTTCCCACTGTACGTCACATAGCCCAAATGTTCAGTCTGGCCAATGCCTACAATAAAGGCGAGCTGCAGGCTTTCGACCGTCGTGTCAGGCAGGCCTTACCAGGTGAAACGGTGGATTATGTGTTGGAACACAAAATTGACGGGCTGGCCGTTTCTCTCTATTACGAAAACGGTGTTTTCGTGAGGGGAGCCACCCGCGGAGACGGTGAGGTCGGTGAGGATATTACAGAAAACCTGAAGACCATCCGCGGCGTGCCCCTGCACCTGCGCCAGCCAATGGCGGCCCTGGAGGTAAGGGGTGAAGCCTATATGCCCAAGGAAACTTTTGCGCGGCTTAACCAAATCAGAAATGAAGAAAACTCTCTCTCCTTCACCCCTCGCAACGCCGCCGCGGGTGCGCTCCGGCAGCTTGATACGAAAATAACCGCATCCCGCAATCTGGACCTGTTTGCCTACGAGCTTGGCTACAACAGAGGACTTGAACTCAAGGAGCATGTCGAGGATCTTGAACTATTGCATAAACTGGGTTTCAAGGTAAACCAGCAGTATCAGGTATTCGGTACTATTGATGACGTTGTGTCGTATTGCCAAGTCTGGAATGACAAACGCATTGACCTTCCTTATGCAGTGGACGGGATTGTGATTAAGGTAAATGACTTGTCCCAGCGGCAAAGGCTTGGTTCAACTAAGAAAAACCCCCGCTGGGCTATTGCTTATAAATTCCCTCCTGAGTATAAACATCATAGTATGGCCGGACAAGCTGAAAGAGCATAGCTATGGTTTAAACCCGGAAAGAAAAGATATTATCATTAAAGATTAAGGTGTTCTTAATTTTCAATACAGGGTGATAAATGTATGGGTGCAAAAGAACGAATTAAAGAGCTGAGAGATCAGATTAATTATCATAACCAGAAATACTTTGTGGAAAATTCACCGGAAATAATCGACTATGATTATGATATGCTGTACCGGGAACTCGAAGAACTAGAAAAAGAGCACCCTGAATATGTAACTTCAGATTCGCCAACACAGCGTGTTGGTGAAAGCACCAATCGGGGATTGGGTAAGAAGATCCCGCATGATGTCCCGATGCTTTCCCTGGAGGATAGATTTTCCAGGGGAGAGATTGATGACTTCGTAAATAAAATATTTAGAGAGCTTGATAATCCTGTATTCATCGTGGAGCGCAAAATAGACGGCCTTTCTGTTGCCCTGCGGTATGAGTACGGTAAGTTTGTTCAAGGTTTAACCCGTGGTGATGGGTTTTACGGAGAAGATATTACCAAAAATCTTAATATGATAAGTACAGTTCCCAGGAAGATACCCAGCCTGCTTCCTTACCTTGAAGTACGCGGTGAGGTCTATATGGATAACGACGCATTTGAAGCAATCAATGCTCGCCAGGAAGAAATAGGTGGTAAGACTTTCGCTAATCCTAGAAATTGTGCAGCAGGTACAATGCGGAATTTAAATCCCAATGTAGTTGCTGAACGTGACCTTTCTATATTTATTTTTAATCTGCAAGCCGTTCGTGGGAAAGAATTTATTAACCATTCTGAAACGCTTGATTGGCTGCAGGCACAAGGCTTTCAAGTATCGCAGTATATTACATGCTCTACCGTAGATGAGGTATGGAAAGCCATTAGTATGATTGGTGAAACACGTGGGGAACTGTCATACGATATAGATGGGGCAGTCGTAAAAGTTAATAATCTTGCTGACCGGGAAAAATTGGGCGCTAGTTCCAGATTGCCCAGGTGGGCTGTTGCTTATAAATATCCGCCGGAGGAAAAGGAAACCAGGGTACTTAAAATAGAGGTGAATGTCGGCCGGACTGGAAGACTGACTCCGTTAGCAATTTTGCAGCCGGTGAGGCTAGCAGGTACTACGGTATCGCGGGCTTCACTTCATAATCAAGACCAGATTGATCGCCTGGATATTCGCGAAGGTGATACAGTAATCGTACGTAAGGCTGCGGAAATCATTCCGGAAATTGTTAGTGTAGTAAAAGAAGAACGTCCGGAACTAACATCTCCGTACCATATTCCAGATAAATGTCCTATCTGTGAAGCACCTGCTGTAAGAGAAGTTGTAAACGATAAAGAAGGTTCTGATATCCGCTGTACTAATTCTACATGTCCGGCACAACTTGCCCGCCTAATAGTATATTTTGCATCCCGGGAAGCTATGGACATAGAGGGCTTGGGCCCGGCAGTTGTTGATACGCTTATGGATAAAGAGTATATTAAAGATTTATCCGATATTTATTATCTTATAGATCGCAGGGAAGATCTCATTAAAGATGCCATAACAGGCCGACTAAATGCCAAGAAATCTGATACAACAAGGAGTACAGATAAACTTCTCAAAGCCATCGAACGCTCCAAAGACAATGATATAGACAGATTAATTAACGGTTTGGGTATAAGAAATGTGGGTAGACATACGGCTATCATACTTAAAAATAACTTCCCGGATATATATTCCATCATAAACGCCAGTTATGAGCAGCTCATTGACCTGGAAGGGTTTGGGGAGATAATTGCCAGGTCCGTAATAGATTTTTTTGCACAGCCTCAAATAAAATATATCCTTGAGCGTCTTCAAAAGGCTGGCGTAAATATGAAATCAAAATTTGCCGATAACTTACTTGAAAATCGTTTTGAGGGTGCAACGTTCGTTATTACAGGGACATTGCCGAGCATGACCAGGGATGAAGCATCAAAATTAATTCAAAAATATGGAGGGCGTGTAACTGAAAGCGTATCAAAGAAAACAGC
>JAQVOH010000004.1:0-24464 GCA_028702695.1 Desulfotomaculaceae bacterium | reverse complement strand
GAAGAAAGGGAGTTGTACACCAGGCAGCTAAACGGTATCTTGGGCCATTTTCAGGCACTGGAACGCCTTGATACGGAAAATGTCCAGCCTACGGCCCATGTCCTGCCGCTTAAGAATGTTTATCGTGAGGACTGGGTGGGGCAGCACCTTTCCCGCGAAGAGGTCCTGGCCAATGGCCCCGACCTGGAGGAAAACTGCTTTAAAGTTCCTAAAATTGTTTAGACGATTGGTTTGACTTACAACCGATCACCAGGGGAGGCGATTTGCGTTGCAGCTTTTCCGGCTGACAGCCCACGAACTGCACGATTTACTAGTTAAGAAGGAAATATCTGCGGAGGAATTAAACCTTGCCGTTTTTGATCGAGTCGAAGCGGTGGATGACAAGGTTAAGGCCTACGTTACTCTGACCAAAGAGAGAGCGCTTGAGCAGGCCCGCTCGGTGGACAGGCAGATCCATAGTGGAGAAAAAATCTCGCCGCTGGCCGGGATCCCGGTCGCGGTTAAAGACAATATATGTACAGACGGCATCCTGACCACCGCCTGCTCCAAAATGTTGGCCAATTTCGTCCCTCCGTACAGCGCCACCGTGGTCAAAAGGCTGGATGGGGCCGGCGCAACGATGGTAGGCAAGGCCAACCTGGATGAATTTGCGATGGGCTCTTCCACTGAGAACTCGGCCTTTTTTGTGACCCACAATCCCTGGGATACCGAAAGGGTGCCCGGCGGCTCCAGTGGGGGTTCCGCAGCGGCCGTTGCCGCCGGCGAGGCAATCTGTTCTCTGGGCTCCGACACGGGTGGCTCGATCCGGTTGCCGGCTTCCTTCTGTGGGGTGGTTGGGCTCAAACCCACCTACGGGGCTGTTTCCCGCTACGGGTTAATTGCCTTTGCCTCCTCACTCGACCAGATCGGTCCTTTCAGCAAAGACGTTACCGACTGCGCCATGATGCTCAAGGTCATCTCTGGGCATGATCCTCTCGACTCCACTTCGGCTAAGTACAGTGTGCCGGATTACACCGGTTTTCTAAGAAATGACGTACGGGGTTTAAAGATCGGGGTACCTCAGGAATACATAGCCGAAGGGATTAACCCTGCGGTGCGTGAAGTCATTGAAAAGGCTTTGGCCCGCCTGGAAGCGCTCGGGGCGCATGTTGAGTATACCACTCTGCCGCACACCGAATACGCCCTTTCTACTTACTATCTGATTGCTCCGGCAGAGGCCAGCTCAAATCTGGCCCGCTACGACGGGGTCCGCTACGGTTTCCGGGCGCAAAACACTGACGATGTCATTGACATGTTCATGAAAACCCGCAGTGAAGCCTTCGGCCCCGAGGTCAAGAGGCGGATTATGCTGGGGACTTACGCCCTTTCCGCCGGTTACTACGATGCTTATTATCTTAAGGCTTTGAGAGTCCGCACCTTGATTAAACAGGACTTCGACCGAGCCTTTGAAAAATACGATTTGCTTATATCACCGGTTTGTCCTACCACAGCTTTCCGCATTGGTGAGAAAACAGACGACCCGCTTGAAATGTATCTGTCCGATGTCTGCACTATTTCGATTAACCTGGCGGGGATCCCAGGCATGTCCATTCCGTGCGGCTTTGCGCAAGGAATGCCGGTCGGGCTTCAGCTTATGGGCAGGCATTTTGACGAGGCAACGCTGCTGCGGGCGGCCTACACCTTTGAGCAAAATACCGACTACCATAAAGCGGTTCCCGAGCTTTAGGTAGATGAAAATGATGCGAAATGTTTATATTTTCAGGACAGTGCGGGAATGAATGCGAATTTATAGGCCGACCTAGGAGGGTTTCAAATTGGCCCAGTACGAAACTGTTATCGGCCTGGAAGTGCACATAGAGCTCAAAACCAGGTCAAAAGTCTTCTGCGACTCAACCACCGAATTTGGCGGTGACCCCAACACCCATGTCTGTCCGGTCTGTCTTGGCCTGCCCGGGACGCTGCCGGTCGTTAACAAAACCGTGGTGGAGTATGCCATCCGTGCCGCCCTTGCTATTAATTGCAGCATTGCGGAATTTTCCAAGTTCGACCGTAAAAACTACTACTACCCCGACATGCCCAAAAACTATCAGATTTCCCAGTACGACCTGCCGATCGCCCTGGGCGGGTACCTGGATATCGAGTTGGATGGCGATACCCGGCGGGTCGGGATCACCCGGCTGCACATGGAAGAAGACACAGGTAAACTGGTGCACCAGGGAACTATAACTACCACCCCTTTTTCACTGGTGGACTACAACCGGGCCGGGGTACCCTTGATTGAAATCGTCTCCGAACCTGACATGCGTTCGCCGGAGGAAGCCCGCCGCTATCTGGAAAAGTTAAAAGCTATCATTCAATATACCGGTGTTTCAGACTGCAAGATGGAAGAGGGCAGCCTGCGCTGTGACGCCAATATTTCTCTCCGGCCGGTCAGCAGTACCGAATTGGGCACCAAAACTGAAATTAAGAACCTGAACTCTTTCAGAGCCCTCCAGAGGGCACTGTCTTACGAAATCGAGCGCCAGACCAAGGTGCTGGGGGAAGGCGGCCGGATTGTCCAGGAGACCCGCACCTGGGACGAGGGCAAGGGCATAACGCTCCCCCTGCGCAGCAAGGAGTTTGCGCATGACTACCGTTATTTCCCTGACCCGGACCTGGTGCCCATGATCATTGACCGGGAATGGGTTGAGGATATTCGCAGTTCTCTGCCTGAATTGCCCGATGACCGCCGGCAGAGATACATCGGGGAGTACGGTCTGCCGGAATATGATGCCACGATCTTGACCGATACCAAGGAACTGGCCGATTACTTCGAGGACTGCGTCAATGCCTACCCTAACCCCAAGGTTGTCAGCAACTGGGTCATGGGTGATCTGACCAGGCTCTTAAATTCAGGCGCCGTGGATATTACCGAATGCAGCATCGGGCCGGAACAACTTGCCTTACTGCTTCAGCTTATGGATAAAGGGACCATCAGCGGTAAGATCGCCAAGGCGGTTTTTGAGGAGATGTTTGCCACCGGCAAAGACCCCGAGGTTATCGTCCGGGATAAAGGCCTGGTCCAGATCAGCGATGAGGGGGCCATTGTGGCTATCGTGGATGAAATCCTGGCCGGCAACCCCAAATCAGTGGAGGATTTCCGGGCCGGCAAAGAAAAAGCCCTGGGTTTCCTGGTAGGCCAGGTTATGAAGGCCACCAAGGGTAAGGCCAATCCTGACCTGGTTAACAGGCTGCTTAAAGAAAAGCTTCAGTGAACTCGTCCAGCTAAAGCTGGACGAGACTTCGGTGGGGGACTCTACCCCCACCGAAGCAAAAAAGCGGAACTACCACTTATACAGTGCTAGTCTTAGAATTGGATAAAAGTATTTAAGGTGAATATGTAGTTATGACAACCCCACCCAAATGAATAAAATATTAGTAGACAATGGCGTCTTTAAACCTGGTTGAAACAGGGTTTCAGGGCGCCTTCTTTTATTTTTACATTAATGTATAATGTAGTAAAAGGCTGTTGGAAATATGGTTTTAGGAGGTTAACAATATTGGATTCTAAAATAAAGTTGAGTAAAGAAAAAAGACAGTATATGATTTCAGCAATCAAAACCTATTTTATGAAAGAAAGAGAGGAAAATTTAGGAGATTTGGCTGCAGGTATCATCTTGGATTTCTTTATTGAGAAATTAGCGCCCGAAATTTATAATCAAGGTGTTTATGATTCATACAAATATATGAATGATAGAATTGAGGACTTATTAGGTATTCAAAAATATTAGAAACGTATATTTTTGAATACCTAACTTTTAAATGACTATTTTGCTCCAATATTGCGGGGATTTATGTACTATACGTATTACAAATTCCCTCCGGTGTCTGAGATAACAATCAAATTTAGTCAAACTACTTCCTGGCTGCATAATATATCCACCTGCCAACCATACTAGGATGGATACAATTATCAAAGGGGGTGGATGATATTGGCAAACCGCAGCAGGTTCGGTGACGACGACTCCAGGCTTAAAGCCATGCATGAAGCCGACTACCCCGGTGGAGTGGTTGTTGACCCCGTACCGATTACTGCCGGGGAAGAAGTGACTGTTTTTTATAATGGCTTGCTCGGCAAAGAAGGACAGGGGCAGGTTTACCTGCACTACGGTTTCGGTAAGCACGATAGCTGGCGCAACGTAAATGAGCTTAAAATGGATAAAACAGGCTGGGGCTGGGTTACCAGCGTGGTGATGCCGACGCATGAGGGGCCCTTTAACCTTTGTTTTAAGGACGGCGCGGATCACTGGGACAATAACAGCAGTGTCAACTGGAGTTTTCAGGTCCATAATGGGAGCAACCTCTACTAAACGGAACAATCCCCACTGCAGTCCGGTGGGGATTTTTAAGATTAACCGGTGCTCTCCAGGTCACAACCTGGAGGGGTTAGCGGTTTTAAGGGAGAGAAGCTACGTGAGGGTTTTAATGCTGTCCTGGGAATACCCGCCCAAAAGCGTCGGCGGTTTGGCCCAGCACGTTTACGACTTAAGCAACGCTCTGGCGGCAAACGGGGTGGAAGTGCACCTGATTACTTCAGGAGGCCAGGGGGCTCCCTACTTTGAAGAGGTTAACGGGGTCAAGGTTTACCGGGTAGATTCTTACCAGGTCTCTTCACCGGATTTTGTAACCTGGGTGGCCCAGTTCAATGTTGCCCTGCTGGAGCGAGCCATGCCTCTTTTGGGCAACACCGATTTTCATATCGTGCACGCCCACGACTGGCTGGTCGCTTATGCAGCCAGGGCAATCAAGTATGCCTCCCGCCTGCCCCTGGTGGTTACCATTCACGCCACGGAATACGGCCGCAATAACGGACTCCATAACGACACCCAAAGGCATATCAGTGACATCGAGTGGTGGATTACATATGAAGCCTGGAAGGTCATTTGCTGCAGCAACTTTATGGAAGAAGAGGTACGGCGGGTCTTCCAGGTGCCCCATGACAAGGTAGCTGTTATTCCCAACGGTGTTGAAGTCAATAGCTTTAAGGACCTTAGCAAGACTACTCAACGCAGTGATTACGCTGCACCCGATGAAAAGATTATATTTTACGTGGGAAGGTTGGTCACGGAAAAAGGGGTGCAGGTGCTCCTTGATGCCGCCCCGGAAATTTTGTCCCATCACCCCAAGACCAAGTTTGTGATTGCTGGCAAAGGCCCTTTCATGGATTCTTTAAAGCGCCAGGCGGCCTTCCTGGGCATAGCCAACAGGGTGTATTTCACAGGATATATCAACGATGAGGTCAGAAACAGCCTGTACAGTTGGGCCGATGTAGCCGTCTTTCCCAGCCTTTATGAACCCTTCGGTATTGTGGCGCTGGAGGCCATGGCCGCCCGCACCCCGGTGGTCGTTACGGATTGCGGGGGCATGAGTGAAATAGTCAGACACGGTGAGGACGGGCTGAAGGCCAACACCGGCAGCAGCCATTCCCTGGCCCGCAATATACTGGCCTTGCTGCAACGGCCGCAGCTTGGCAGCATACTGAAGGAGAGGGCTTACACCAGGGTTTTAAATGAGTTTAACTGGAAAAGCATCGCCCAGCAGACGAACTCGGTTTACCATGAGGTATGGGAGGCACATCGCGGCACCCCGTGGTTTGACCAGCGGCAGGGCAATTTTTTTAGCCGCTTCAACCGTCTCCGGGTCAGGAACTCTTAGCGCAGTGAACTAGTTCAGCTAAAGCAGAACATCGAGACTTCGGTGGAACTCACACTTTATAGAAGCTGGAGTCTTTGAAGTGGATAAAATGGAGGTTTGAAGCTATGAAGGCGATTATCATGGCCGGTGGTGAGGGTTCCCGTCTGAGGCCCCTGACCTGCGGCAGACCTAAACCGATGGTTCCGGTATTAAACAGGCCGATTATGAGCCACATTGTAGATCTGCTCAAAGACCACGGCTTTAATAATATAGGGGTCACTCTGCAGTATCAGCCGGAGGTGATCAAAGACTACTTCGGCAACGGGTCGGAATATGGGGTTAATTTGCGCTATTTTGTTGAGGAAACGCCATTGGGCACGGCCGGCAGCGTCAAAAATGCCGGAGGCTTCCTGGACCAGACTTTTCTGGTCATCAGTGGTGACGCCATGACTGACCTGGAACTTTCCAAAGCGCTGGAATTCCACAGGAAACAGGGGGCTATGGCCACCCTGGTGCTGACCCGGGTGGAGTGCCCGCTGGAATACGGCGTGGTTATTACCAGTGATAACGGTAGGATCACCCAGTTTCTAGAGAAGCCGGGCTGGGGTGAGGTCTTCAGTGATACCGTCAACACCGGCATTTACGTCCTGGAACCCGAGGTGCTGGACTATTTTGCGCCGGGACAGAAGTTTGACTTCAGCAAAGACCTGTTCCCCCTGTTGCTGCGGGAAAAGAAGCCTCTCTTCGGTCTGGTATTGCCGGGTTACTGGTGTGACGTGGGCAATCTCCAGCAGTACCAGGAAGCACAATACGATGCGCTTGCCGGAAAAGCCAGGATCAAAATACCAGGAACAGAGATTGCGCCACAAGTCTGGGTGGAGGAGGGCGCCTTAATTGATCCTTCCGCAAAGGTCAGAGGGCCGGTCCTGATCGGGGCCAACTGTCAGCTGGGAGCTGAAACCCGCATAGAACCCTTTACGATCTTGGGGCAGGGCTCTTTGGTGCAGGAAAGGGCTACGATCAAAAGAAGCATTCTCTGGAACAATGTCTATGTGGGTCCCGGGGCTTCCTTACGCGGGGCTGTTCTGGGCAGCCGGGTCCAGGTACTGGCCAAGGCAGGCATATACGAGGGGGCAGTGGTCGGTGATGACTCCATCATCCGTGAAAACTGCCTGCTCAAGCCCGATGTTAAGCTGTGGCCGCATAAGTTGGTTGAAAAAGGGGCTACTGTTCAGCGCAGCTTGATCTGGGGTACCTGCTCACCCAAGAAAATCTTTGGTTTTGAGGGAGTCTCCGGTCTGATTAACGTGGAGATCACGCCTGAGTTTGCGGCCAGGATCGGCGCAGCTTTCGCTTCTGTAGCCGGCTCCGGGGCGCGTCTTGCCGTTAGCAGTGACAGCTACGCCGCTTCAGTGATGTTCAAGGAAGCTTTGAAAAGCGGGATACAGTCGGTTGGAGCACAAGTTTTGGACCTTGGTCCCGGCATCACGCCGGTGCACCGCTTTGGTGTCAGGCTGACCGGCTGCCAAGGGGGGGTTCATGCCAGGATATCGCCGCTGGCCCCTGACAAGGTGAGCCTGGTATTCACCAACTCCCACGGTGGAAATATTTCCAGGGACCAGGAGCGCAAGATTGAAAATGCCATCGCTAGGGAGGACTTTTTGCGGGCGGAAACAGGCAGGATCAAGCCACCGGAGGTTATACCGCAAGTTATGGACGACTATCTTTCAGCCATCTGTGAGGGCTTAAGTGCGGTCAGACTGCGGGAGGCTAATTTTAAACTGCTGCTGTGCTATGACCAGGTCAACCTGGAAGAACTCGTAGGGAGTTTATTTGCCAGGCTGGGATTGGGACTGGCAAGCATCGACCTGGCAAGCGAGGCAACCGCTTACCGCAGTTGGCGTTCTTACCAGGAGCTACTGCCCGCCCTGTCCCGTGCGGTCGTTGACAGCGGCGCCGACGCCGGAGCCATCCTGGATCCCAACGCCGACCGCCTGATCCTGATCGACAACAAGGGGCAGGTCATCCAGGAGGAACTACTGACAGCCCTGCTCTCGCTGCTCCTTCTAAAGGGAGAAGAAGGCCCGGTGCTGGTGCCGGTTACGGCCCCACGCGCTATCGACGAGCTGGCCGAGCGCTACCGGGGCAGAGTGGTGCGCACTAAAACCGCAATGCAGGACTTCCTGGATAAAGTGCTGGCTCCGGAGAATGGAGTAGAAGGGATATCTCAATTTTTCCTCCACTTTGACGCTTTAGCGGCTCTGGCCAAGGTGATCGACCACGCAGCCCACTTCAACATCTCCATCTCCGAACTGGTGGCGGAAATTCCTGAATTTTTCATGGACCAGCGGGAGGTACCCGTCCCCTGGGAGGCCAAGGGCAGGGTTATCAGGCAGCTGATCCAGGACCCCTCGGTCAGCCAACTTGAACTGCTCGATGGGGTCAAGGTCTACCACCAGGACGGCTGGGCGCTGGTGCTGCCGGATCCGGACGAGCCGTTCTGCCGGGTCTTCAGTGAGGGCAGCACCATGGAAATAGCAGAGTCACTTACCGATATGTACATCAAGAAAATCAACGATATCGCGGGTATAGTAAGTTAGCAGATCAAGCATGTCAGTGGGACGGTTCTTGCAACATGTTACAATAACCGTCCCACTGACTCTCTTATAAATTCAACATAATGGCTTAATACTCGTTTGAAGTCGGTGAAATTATTAAAGGTATAAAGGGGGAGGGCAGCACTGCCTTCCCCCTTTATACTGCCTCAGCCCTGGCTGGCTCGTTCCGGTACCAACTGTAGTCTATATTCGGGAAAATGTTATCGCGGTATTCCAGGTCACCTAGCCAACCCTCATTGATCCGGTTGCCTGTGATCTCTTCCTGAAGGCGGATAAAGTTGCTGAGATGGATCTTAGTTCTTTTTACCGCGTATTCAACCATCGTACCGGTGCTCATGATGAAGGCCCAGTCGCTGCTCTGTGCCAGCATCAATTCCCGTGCCGCCTGGTTTAAAGCTCTTCTCAGCAGCCCACCGGCGATCGGGTAGCGGTTGGCCAAGTTTACCATCATACTGGCAGCCATGTGCAGGTGCCGGTAAATCCAGTTATTGGCGTCGGAAAGCCAGACCTCGTGGTAGCCTTTGTTGCCCCAGCTTGATGAGCAGGGCACAGCCACCTGGTTGCAGGGGAAGCGCTCCAGGTACTGGCTTGGCGTTAACAGCTCGATTTCATCCTGGTCAAAAGCAATCTTTCTGAGCAAGTATTCAAGCCAGGCCGGTCCTTCAAACCACCAGTGACCAAAGAGCTCGGCGTCGTAGGGCGCAATGATGATTGGCGGCCGGTCCATCATGCCGGCCAGGTGACGGATTTGGTGCTGGCGGTTGAACATAAAATTACCGGCATGATCCGCCGCCTTGTCATTAGCAGCTATTGGATTATATGGCTCTTTTTGGCTTAAGTCCACTTTCCCCGTAATTTTAAAATATTTGAAGCCCGTATGGATACGGATCCCGTCTGGATGGATATAAGGTTTGATATAGTCATAGTCAAGGTCGTAGCCTATATCACGGTAAAATTCACGGTACTGGTAATCGCCGGGGTACCCCTCCTGAGTACTCCAGACCTGTTTGGACGATTCAATGTCCCGGCCGAAGGCGGCAACCCCGGAGGGGCAGTAAATTGGGGCAAATATCCCAAAACGGGGCCGGTGCGAGGCGTAAAGCACACCATGCGAGTCGGTAAAGAAAAACTTTATTCCGTTTTCCTTTAAAATCTCATCGATGCCAGGGGCATAGCCGCATTCCGGCAGCCATATGCCGCGGGGCGGTTGACCAAAGTGCCGGGTATAAAGATCCACGGCGGTCCTGATTTGCGCACGCACCGCTTCGGGCTGCAACAGCATTAACGGCAGGTAGCCGTGGGTAGCGGCGCAGGTTATAATTTCGAGCCGGCCCTGGTCCTGAAATTTCTTGAAAGCTGAAACAATGTTACGGTGATAACGGTCACGAAATATGGACATGGCTTCCCGGAGCCTTCTTTTATACATCAGTGCGGCTTCGTGAGAAGGACTGCCGTAGGTCCGTCCTTCCTCTTTATCCGCCAGCTCAATTAAACTGGACAGATGGCGGGTATAGCGCTCTTGCAGCAGCGGGTCGGTTAGCATGGAAATCAGGGGAGGAGAAAGGGTCATGGTTAATCTGAAACCGACATTATCGTCAATCAGGCGATCAAAGGCCTGGATGAGCGGTATATATGTTTCGGTGATAGCTTCGTAGAGCCATCTTTCCTCCAAAAAGTTTTCATGCTCCGGGTGCCTTACATAAGGCAGGTGCGCATGGAGTACAAGACATAGATAACCTGTTGACATAAGTAACCCCTTTCATATGTTGTATAATAAAAATAATTGGTTCTACTTTTCACTCCCGGGATGCCAGTTCCCTGGCGAACTGATCTCCAGGGGCAGTTTGCCGGCTTTCAAGGATAGTTCCTCTGTGAGCATCGGTGAACTGACACCGTACTGAAATTTGCCGAGAGTGCGGTATAGCCCTTCGATCCACATCCATTCCTCGTCCGGCCGGTCGGAGAGGGAGGCTCTGGGAGTGTTAGCTACATTAGATCTGAGCAGGGTAATAAAACGACCGTCCTGGAACATGCGTCCCAGGTCTACGCAGAAGGAGCGGTCTGGCTCCCTCACTTCGATATTCCAGCTTTCGATATCATCACTGAGGGTAATATCCAGGAATCCTTTGGCGTTACTGCCGTTAAAATCCACACCGGTTACATCGTAGACCCTTAAAACAGGATGGGTGGAGGACCAGGCTTCAGGCCCGTAATTTCTTACAAATTCATCCTGCTTGGTGGCGGTAATTTCCCAGTAGGCATAGAGCCAGTGGGGATCACGAGCCATCAAGGTCAGGCGGTCAACCCCGTAACTGTGCGGCAGTTGGGGCTCCGGCAAATGCTGTACCTGATTTTCAGGAGCAACCGGCACGGTCAGGCTTAACTCTTCAGCTATCTCTTCCATGAATTGAGGGCGGGGGAGGGTTTCAGTACCAGTTTTTTTGGCCTTTTGCCTGCGCAGTGATGGCCATAAAAAAACACCTACCGCAAGAACCATAATTAATGCTAGAAGCAACCAGATAAAAGTATTCATGGTGAATCAGGTCCTCCCTTCGAAGGTAAAAAGAATTAACACCTATAAACCGGGTAAAAGTTATCAAACACAAATACTTTTTTTATTATTGCCCAGACTAAAAATGTTTATTTACTTAAAAAATCGAGAGCTTAAGAAAAATAAGTAATTTCTTAAGCTTAAAACCTCAGGAGGGATAGTGCCTGCTTGCATCGAAAATCAACTTAATAACCCTGCGATGTAAAAAGGTGGCTCATGGAAAACATGGTTAGTAAGAATACATTTGATAGTGAGGAAAAGGCTGCTAAAATATTATCCATATTAGAAATGGCATATCCCGGGGCCGGTACAGCTTTAAAATTTAACACACCTTTTGAACTGCTGGTGGCGGTCATCTTATCTGCTCAGAGCACAGACCAGCAGGTGAACCGGATTACCGGACCTCTTTTTTCTAAGTATCACACGCCTGGCGATTTCGCTGCTCTTGCACCGGAGGAAATGGCTGAAGAGATTAAGGGCTGTGGATTGTACCATAATAAAAGCAGGTATATAATTGAAGCTTCGCAGCAGATTCTAGCCCGGCACGGTGGCAAGGTACCGGAAACCAGGGCAGAGCTGGAAGCTCTGCCGGGGGTGGGCAGGAAAACAGCCGGAGTAGTGCTGGGGCTGGCCTTTGGCGGCAGCGCCCTGCCGGTCGACACCCATGTTTTCCGTGTGGCCAGGCGTTTGGGACTTTCCGAAGCAAAAGAACCTGGCCGGGTGGAAGAAGACCTGTCAAAACTCATCCCGCCCCGGCAGCGGATGGCGGCACATCACTGGTTTCTTGCCCACGGCCGGAGCACCTGCCGGGCCAGAAAGCCTGTCTGCGGCGATTGCGGCCTGAGAGAACTTTGCCGGTATTATCTTACGGGAGGAACTTAAACTTTGAATATAGTCCTGGTTGAACCTGAGATACCAGCCAATACTGGAAATATTGCGCGAACCTGCGCAGTTACCGGTTCCGCGCTGCATCTGGTGCGTCCCCTGGGCTTTTCCACTGCAGATAAATACTTGAAAAGGGCCGGGTTGGACTACTGGCACCTGGTCGAAGTGTTTTATTATGACAGTTTTCAGGAAGTGGTGGAAAAATACCCGGAACGTTGTTTTTACCTGGTCACCACCAAAGCGCCAAGAAGTTACAGCGATATCTTGTACGAGCCGGATTCCTTCCTGGTATTTGGTAAAGAGACCCGCGGATTGTCCTCTGAGATATTAAATTCTTCCCCAGAAAACCAAATTCGCATTCCTATGGTTAAAGAAGCCCGTTCCTTGAACTTGGCCAACTCGGTGGCTGTTGTTCTCTTTGAGGCGCTGCGGCAGCAGGGTTTTGGTGGGCTGAAATAACAGTGTAAAAAAGAGGTGTGATTGATGCATGTCATTGAGAAGGTGCAGTCCTACCTGGACCAGTATGACCTGGGTCTAAAAATTATCGAACTCAAGGAAAACACCAGTACCTGCGAACTGGCTGCCGCGGCTCTTGGGGTAGAAGTTGGCCAAATCGCCAAGACGCTGGTGTTCCTGGCCGATGGACAACCCATGCTTGTGGTCGCCAGTGGAGATCGAAAAATAAGCAGCGGTAAGCTGAAAAGGTTGCTTGCGGTAGCAAAGGTCCGCCTGGCCGACCCCGCCACTGTCTTGGAGGTCACCGGATATCCCGTGGGCGGAGTCTGTCCATTGGCTTTGCCTCGCAGCCTGCCGATATTACTAGAAAACACCCTGCAGCGCTTTGAGGTGGTATACGCTGCGGCGGGAACGCCGAATTCAGCCCTGCCGGTCACCATGCAGCAGTTGGAGATCATCACCGGCGGGCAATGGGCAGATTTGACTTAGAAAAGTAAAATATACATTGCGGCGGTACAGCTTATTTTTTTTTGCGGGACCAATCGTGGGCAAAAACCATCTGGTTTTTTAGAGAAAAACTACGGTTTTGGTGTTGATATGAAGTGTATAAACAAAATAGTAAAAGCGGGGGCGTTATAATTTGTTTGTCCATTTACACGTGCATTCAGAATACAGCCTTTTAGACGGAGCGGCCCGCATCAAGAAGGCGGTAGCCAAAGCTAAAGAGCTGGGGATGCCGGCCCTGGCCATCACCGATCACGGGGTCATGTTCGGCGTCGTGGAGTTTTATAGAACCTGCAAGAACGCCGGGATCAAGCCGGTCCTGGGCTGCGAGGTCTATGTCGCACCCCGTACCATGGACGACCGTACGCCAAGGGTCGACGACCACCCGTACCATCTGGTGCTTTTGGCGGAGAATGAGGAGGGTTACCAGAATTTATTTAATCTTGTCTCCCTTAGCTTTACCAGGGGGTTTTACTATAAGCCCAGGGTTGACAAGGAGGCGCTGGCCAGGTACAGCAAGGGCTTGATTGCCCTGAGCGGGTGTATCGGGGGAGAAGTTGCCTCAAAGATCCTGGCCGGAGAGCTGGACAAGGCCCGGCAGGCAGCCGCTGAATACCGGGATATCTTCGGGCCGGATAACTTCTTCCTGGAGCTACAGGATCATGGTTTTGCGGATCAACGCACGGCGAACCGGGAACTTATTAAAATTCATAACGAAACCGGTATCCCCTTGGTGGCTACCAACGACATCCATTATGTCCGGCGGGAGGATGCGGCGAACCAGGATGTGCTGCTGGCAATTCAAACGGGAAAGATTGTGGACGATCCCAGCCGGATGAAATTCCAGTCGGAAGAGCTCTACCTGAAAAGTGAAGAAGAGATGAGCCTCTTATTTGGAGAGCACCAGCAGGCTTTAAGCAACACGTTGGAAATTGCCGAACGCTGCCATGTGGAGATGGATTTCAGTCAATACTACCTGCCTTTTTTTGCGGTGCCCGAGGGCTACACAGCCGACAGCTACCTGGTGGAACTTTGCTACCAGGGCGCCAACAGGAGATATGATAATGAACTCAGTGAGGAAATACAAAAAAGACTTACTTACGAACTGGGCATCATCAAGAAGATGGGTTATTCAGCCTATTTCCTTATTGTTTGGGATTTTATTAATTTTGGGCGTGAAAGCGGTATTCCGGTGGGACCCGGCCGCGGTTCTGCAGCCGGTAGCCTGGTGGCCTACAGCCTGGGTATTACCAATCTTGACCCTTTAAAATATGATTTACTGTTCGAGCGTTTTTTAAACCCTGAACGTGTTTCCATGCCTGATATTGACACTGATATCTGTTACGAGCGCAGAGGCGAGGTAATCGAATACCTTGTCCAAAAATACGGGACCGACCATGTGTCCCAGATTATAACCTTTGGTACCATGGCGGCGCGGGGTGCGATCAAGGATGTTGGAAGAGCTTTAAACATGCCCTACGGGGAAGTGGACCGGGTTGCCAAACTGGTTCCCACGGAACTGCACATTACGATTGAAAAAGCCATGAGCGTGACTCCCGAGTTAAAAGAACTTTATGAGCAGAAGGCGGATATTAAGAAACTGATCGATACGGCCATCGCTCTGGAAGGAATGCCTAGACACGCTTCTACCCATGCCGCCGGAGTAGTGATTACCAAAGATCCGTTGACGCATTACCTGCCCCTGTATAAGGCCAGCGACGGCCCTGTGACAACCCAGTTTCCCATGGGCACGGTGGAAGAACTGGGTCTTTTAAAGATGGATCTCCTGGGTCTCAGGACGTTAACAGTAATCAGTGATGCGGTTCGCATGATCGGTGAAAGCACCGGGACGAAGCTAGATATAGATAATATCCCCATTGACGACAAGCCCACTTATGAAATGCTGTGCCGGGGCGAGGCCGCGGGTGTCTTTCAGCTTGAAAGCAGCGGCATGAGAGCTATCCTGCGCGACCTTAAGCCCGGAGTCTTTGGGGATATCATCGCCCTCGTGGCGCTGTACCGGCCAGGGCCGCTACAAAGCGGCATGGTTGTGGATTTTATTAAGAACAAGCATGGCATTACTAAGACTAAATACCTGCACCCCAAGCTGGAGCCTATTCTGAAGGATACCTATGGGGTGATCCTCTACCAGGAGCAGGTCATGCGCATATCCAGCGACCTGGCAGGGTTCAGTCTGGGCGAAGCCGACCTCTTGCGCCGTGCTATGGGTAAGAAAAAACCTGAGATTATCGCGGGCTTGCGCTCGCAGTTCGTCGAAGGAGCCGGTAATAACGATATAAAAGCAAGCGTAGCCGGCGAAATCTTTGACCTGATGGAAAAGTTCGCGGGTTATGGTTTCAATAAGTCTCACTCGGCGGCCTACGCCCTGGTTACCTACCAGACCGCCTATCTGAAGGCCAACTACCCACTTCAATACATTGCCGCGCTGCTGACTTCGATCAAGGACAACACCGACAAGGTTGCGGCCTATATCGAAGAGTGCCGGCGCATGGGGATAGAAGTCCTGCCGCCGGATGTAAATGAGAGTAGGGAGAGCTTTACAGTGGCGGGCGATAAGATTCGCTTCGGCCTGGCCGCAGTAAAAAATGTAGGCCAGGGAGCGGTGGTGGCCATTATCCGGACCAGGCAAAAAGAGGGGCCTTTCCCAACTTTCTCTGATTTTTGCAGGCGCCTGGATACCAAAGTAGTCAACAAGCGAGTATTGGAAAGCCTGATCAAATGTGGCGCCTTTGACTCTATAGGTGATCGGCGGGCCCAACTGATGGGCGCGGTCGACTCAGGCTTGAGCTTGGCGCAGCAGTCCCAGCGGGATCGTGCTAACGGACAGCTGTCCCTCTTGGATCTCATGGGCGAAAGCGAATCTGTAACCCTCACCCTGCCGGAAGTGGAGGAATTCCCCAAGGAAGATATGCTGGCCATGGAGAAAGAAACCTTGGGCCTGTATATCAGCGGGCACCCCCTGTCAGCATATCGTGGAGTCTTGAACCGGCTGGCTACGGTTACCACCACGGAAATCGCTGAACTGCCTGATGACAGCGAGGTGGTACTGGGAGGGCTAATTTCCGGAGTTAAAAAGGTCAACACCCGTAAGGGGGACGCTATGGCTATCTTAACTGTGGAGGACCTTACCGGTACGGTGGAAGTGGTGGTCTATCCCAAGCCCTACCAGAAAAACCTTCTGGCCATCAGGGTGGATGAAGTGGTCCTGGTCAAAGGCCGGGCAAAAGAAAATAGCGAGGAAAGAAAGATTATCGCGGATGAGATTTCAACGCTTAATGCTCACCTGGAAGGCGAACTGCACTTAAAAATTGACAGCTTACAATCCCAACTGTTGGACCATGTTAAGCTGATCCTGGTCAATTTCAGGGGGGATTCACCGGTATTCCTTCATTTCGGGCAGGAAAAGAAAGTGATTAAGGCCGGCGGAGATTTATATGTTGATCTATCGGGGCCGGCTGTGGCCAGACTGGAAGAGCTGCTAGGCCATACCAGGGTAAAAGTAAAGAGGATTATTGATGAAGATGTGTCATCAACAGAAAAAGCAAAAGAAAGGACTGTAGAAAAAACCTTAATTGCTCAAGCGCTTTCTGAGCCTGTTATTCCGCAAGCTGGACTGGAGCAGCCTCGTGTGCCACGCAAAAAATCTGTAGCACACTCCGGAACATTCTTTAGTATCCTGGAGCTTTAACCAAAATTGGCCTAACATGAAGATACATTGCGACTTGGGTACTGTGGGGCATCGCAATAACTTAAGTTTCATCCTCTGCTGGCGGGTGTGACTGCGGTATTGGCAACTACCCTGAAACTGCTGCGCAGTGCAAGAAATCGCACCTACACCGCTAAGTTGCAGCCTTCTGCTGGATTGCCGCTTGTGGTATGGGAACTCCCTGTATTAACCCTGACCTCCCAGCATAAAAATTAGTAAACCAGCTATGAGGGAGGTCCAATAATGAGCAAGGAACTGACTGCCCTGTTGATGGAGAGAGGGGTCTACCTGCATGAGATCGCCCAAATTGTTTACGATTTACAGATCGGTTTTGTACCCGGTCTGACCCTGGAGTACTGTGTTGAGGTCTTGACTGGGGTTTTTGAGAAAAGAGAAGTCCAGTTTGCCGTGCTTACCGGTGTGGCCCTGGATAAACTGGCGGAAGCCAACCTGTTGCCCTCCCCTCTCCAGAAAATTATTCAAAGTGACCACCTACTGTATGGTATCGATGAGGTATTGGGGTTGGGCATAGCAAATATCTACGGCACCATCGGAACTACCAGTTTTGGCTACCTGGACAAGGAGAAGGTAGGGGTAATCGGCAGGCTCAACTTTAATAAAATGAATAAGGTTAACACTTTTTTAGACGATCTGGTGGCAGGCATTGCCGCTGCGGCAGCTGCCAAAATCGCTCATAACAGTATCAGCCAGATCAGCAATCCAAACAGCAGGCTTGTTGCTAAGGGTTGACCACTTGCTTGTAAAAGGTGTTCTCCTGTGTTAAGATGGATTTGTCATAAGATGGGTTTTTAAGGAAATCTCAAGAGGTGATCGTTGTTGCAGGAAATGTGGGAAATTACCGGCGAGTATGTGGTAATTAAAGCACTGGAAAATGGGGTTACCATCATAGGTTTGACTCGGGGCAAGGACACCAAGTTTCACCATTCCGAAAAGATGGATAAAGGGGAAATCATGATCGCCCAGTTTACCGAACATACCTCAGCAATCAAAATACGGGGGCGGGTGGAACTGCTGACCAAACACGGCAGGCTCAAAACAGACGATTAACTGCCAGTAAAACGCACTAATGAAACAACCATGATTTTTTATCAAAAACTAGCAATGAAAATGCACCTACATCGAAACGCTTAACTGCACAGAGAATGGCATTGGTATCCAGGGCAAAGGCTCTGGATATACTTATTTTAGTGAAAAAGAGGATTACCATTCAAACAAGTAGAAAGATTATTTGCAAGACGGTAAAATTGGAAGGGGAGGCATTCTTGTGTGGACGGTGGTATATATTGCACCTAGTCTGAAAGAAGCCGAAAAGATGGAGAAGCTTTTATCGACTGAGGGCTTTTTAGTGAAACTAAGGACAATCGGTCTACCGCAAGCCAACGATGCGTGTTCAGTGGAAATATTAGTACCGGAGTCAGAAGTGGATGAGGCTCTGGAAACAATCAATACTATTTAGCTTGTTAAAAGTATGTTCTAAGGAGTGTTTTTTTTGGTTTTAGAGTTTTTTCGCAAGCAGAAATACATTGCAGTGCAGCCCGAGCCTGTCAATCGCGATATTCCTGAAGGAATATGGGTCAAGTGCAGTCGCTGCAATGAAATTATCTTTAACAAGGAATTGGACAAGAATTATAAGGTCTGCCAGAAATGCGGGTTTCATTTCAGAACATCAGCATACGAGCGGATAGCGATGACGCTGGATGAAGGAACCTTTGAAGAAATGGATACCGAACTGCTGCCGGTGAACCCGTTTAAGTCGGCTGAGTACGAAGAGAAACTTAAGGCCGCGCGCAAAAAGAGCGGGCTGAGCGAGTCGGTGGTAACGGGGGAAGGTACCCTGCGGGGTTTTCCGGTCGTTATGGTCGTCATGGACTCCAATTACATGATGGCAAGTATGGGTACCGTGGCCGGAGAGAAAATTGCCAGAGCGATTGAGGCGGCCGTCGAAGGGCACAAGCCTCTGATTATTTTTTCAGCTTCAGGAGGCGCCCGCATGCAGGAAGGGATCCTTTCCTTGATGCAGATGGCCAAGACAGTAGCCGCTCTGGATAAATTAGAAAAGGCTGGCCAACTGTATATTTCGGTAATGACCGACCCCACTACCGGCGGGGTCAGCGCCAGCTTTGCCTCCCTGGGCGACATTATCATTGCTGAACCGGGAGCTTTGATCGGCTTTGCCGGCCAGCGTGTCATCGAACAGACGATACGCCAGAAACTGCCGGAAGGTTTTCAGCGGGCAGAATTTTATAAAAGTCATGGCTTTGTTGATATGATCGTGGCCAGGACAGAGCTAAACTCGACATTGGCTAATATATTAGAACTACACCTGCGGGGGGAGAAATAAATTGATGCCGGCTACTCTAGAATTCGAAAGGCCGATCCAGGAATTAGAGACAAAGATTGAAGAGCTTAGAAAATTCTCAACGGAAAAAGGAATCAATCTCACCAACGAGATAGCAATCCTTGAAAACCGGGCCAGGGAGGTCCGGGAGTCTATCTACGGAAGCCTAAATTCCTGGCAAAAGGTCCTCATTGCCAGGCATCCCGAGCGGCCTAACGCTTATTATTACATTAAATATTTGTTTACTGACTTTATGGAACTACACGGCGACCGTTGCTTCCGGGATGATCCCTCGGTGGCAGGGGGCATCGGCCGGTTTAACGGGCGTTCGGTAACGGTCATCAGTCATGTTAAGGGCAAGGATACCAAGGAAAACCTGGCCAGGAACTTCGGCATGGCTCATCCTGAAGGGTATCGCAAGGCCATACGCCTGATGAAGCAGGCTGAAAAGTTCAAGCGGCCTGTGATCACACTGATTGATACTCCCGGCGCATACCCTGGTATGGGCGCAGAGGAACGGGGGCAGTCCGAGGCCATCGCGAAAAGCATTCTAACGATGGCGGGCCTTAAGGTGCCCATTATCTCGGTGGTGATTGGTGAGGGAGGCAGCGGGGGCGCGCTGGCCTTTGGTGTGGGAGACCGTATCTTGATGCAGGAGCACGCGGTCTATTCAGTGATAACACCAGAGGGTTATGCCAGCATTCTGTGGAAGGATTCCAGCCGCAACCGTGAAGCTGCCGAGGCGATGAAAGTGACCGCACAGGATCTCCAAAAACTTGGTGTGGCCGACCAAATTGTATCGGAACCTCTGGGCGGCGCGCATCGCAAACCTGAAGTTGCGGCTGACCTGTTGGGCCAAGCGCTGGCGGCAAACCTTGATGAATTGGTGGGTATAAACACGGATATACTTGTAGCAAACAGGTATGAAAAGTTTCGGGCAATGGGAAACCTTGCAGGGACTTATTAAATTACGTACCAGTGGTGGAGCAGGTACCGACTACGATAATACTGCAGGGAGGAGTGAAGCTGTTGCAGAGGGTTGCCCTATTAACCAGTGGTGGGGACTCGCCGGGTATGAACGCCTGTATCAGAGCCGTTGTGCGCAAGGCAATTTATCACGGTATGGAAGTTATCGGTATAAAACGCGGTTTTAACGGCTTTGTAGAGGGCGACATGGGGCCTATGAACCTCAGTTCGGTGGCTGATATTATCCAACGGGGAGGGACGGTCCTACACACCGCCCGTTCGGAACAGTTTCGCAACTCCGAAGGGCGCGCCAAGGCTTACGAGAATGTCAAAAGGTTTGGTATCCAGGGCCTGGTGGTAATCGGTGGAGACGGATCTTTTCGCGGCGCCAGTGTTTTTAGCCGAGAATTCGGCCTCCCGGTTATCGGAGTGCCCGGCACCATCGACAACGACATATCCGGCACTGAGCAGACCATTGGTTTTGACACGGCAATCAATACTGTTCTGGAAGCAATCGATAAAATAAGGGATACAGCTACTTCCCACGAACGCACCTTTATTATCGAGGTCATGGGCAGAAAGAACGGTGCTATTGCTCTTGCTTCTGGCCTGGCCGGAGGCGCCGAGTCGATCCTGATCCCGGAGCAGCCTTTCGACTATGATGACATCTGCCAGCGGCTCCTGCGTGGCTTTCGCCGTGGCAAGGTGCACAGCATTATTGTGGTGGCGGAGGGTGCTGCCGGCGGTATAGAAGTCGGGCAACGTATTAAGGACCGTACTGGTTTTGACACCAAAGTGACTATTTTGGGCCACCTCCAGCGGGGAGGCTCGCCATCCGCGGCTGACCGGCTGCTGGCCAGCCGTCTGGGAGCCAAGGCGATAGAGCTCTTGATGGCCGGAGAGACAAGAAAGATGGCCAGCATCAAAGCCGGTCAAGTTGTAGGAGTTGATATTGACGAGGCGCTAAACGAGCCCAAGTCTGTAGACCTGGAGCTGTATGATTTAGCCGGCGTCCTTTCAATTTAAGGAGGAGATAGTTTGCGGCGGTCAAAAATAGTATGCACCATTGGTCCTGCCACCGATAATGTGGCCATGATCAAGAAACTTCTCCTGGCCGGGATGAACGTGGCCCGCTTGAATTTCTCCCACGGTACCCACGAGGAGCACGCCAGGCGTGCTGTAGCGGTGCGCCAGGCCGCCGCCGAGGTAGGCATGAATGTGGCGCTCATGCTCGATACCAAGGGGCCGGAAATTCGCCTGGGCTATTTTAATGAAGAGCCGGTTATGCTCGAAGAGAATGCCACCGTGACCCTAACTACAGAGCAGATTAAGGGAGACCGGGAGCGCATACCCGTTACCTACCCAGGGCTGCCCGGTGACGTCAAAGAGGGCGACGCAATCCTAATAGCCGACGGTTTGATCGAGCTCAAAGTATTGTCCACCACCTCCACAAAAGTATTATGCAGGGTTGTCAACGGGGGGAAACTGACCAGCCAGAAGGGCATAAACCTGCCGGGTGTGGAAGTAAATCTGCCTGCGGTCACGCAGAAGGATATTCAAGACATCACCTTCGGTGTGGAACAGGGTTTTGACTTTATCGCCGCCTCTTTTATCAGAAAAGCCTCCGATGTCCTGGCCATCCGCCAGGTCCTGGAAAAGGCCAACGCCAACCTGGACATCATCTCCAAAATAGAAAGCAGGCAAGCGGTTAACAATCTGGATGATATCATTAGAGTTTCAAACGGGATCATGGTAGCCAGGGGAGACCTGGGTGTGGAAATCCCGGTGGAAGAAGTGCCCCTGGTGCAAAAAGATATTATTGAACGGTGCAATCTTCTCGGCAAACCTGTTGTTACGGCAACCCAGATGCTCGATTCGATGATCTATAACCCTCGTCCAACCCGGGCTGAAGCCAGTGATGTGGCCAACGCGATTTTTGACGGGACGGACGCGCTGATGCTTTCAGCAGAAACCGCTGCGGGCAAATACCCGCTGGAGGCGGTAGAGACAATGGCCCGTATCGCTGAACGGGCCGAAGCTGCATTGCATTACGAAGAGATGCTGGCTAAAAAAAGGAGTTCCATTCCACAGCGCACCGTAACAGATGCCATCAGTTACGCCACTTGTTCCAGTGCCCAGGATCTCGGCGCTGCTGCCATTATCACCACCACTGAGTCAGGGCACACAGCCAAGATGGTTGCCAAATACCGGCCAAAAGCGCCTGTTATAGCCGTAACGCCGTATATCGGGGTGCTGAGAAAACTGGCCTTGTCCTGGGGAATCAAGCCCCTTTTGGTTGTCCCGAAAGAAAGTACGGATGACATGATGGCGGCGGCCGTTGCGGTTTCCCTGCAGGCCGGTTTGATTAAGGGTGGAGATTTGATCATTTTTACGGCGGGTGTACCTGCGGGAGTACAGGGCACCACCAATTTACTGCGTGTCCATACCGTGGCGGATATCCTGGCACGGGGTGTAGGTATCGGGCGAGAAGCGGTAACCGGCCTGGTGCGGGTTGCCGTCAGTTCCCGCGAGGCACTCGAAAAGGTTAAACAGGGCGATGTACTGGTTACCAAAGCAACTGACGGTGACTACATACCGGCCATTAAAATGGCTGGAGCGGTTATCACGGAAGTGGGTGGCCTGACCTCCCACGCTGCCATTGTCTGCCTTGAGTATGGCATACCGGTGGTGGTAAACGTTGAAACAGCCACCTCGGTCCTCTCTGACGGTGAACTGGTGACCATAGACGGGCGTAGAGGCCTGATTTACAAGGGCGCCGCCCGGGTACTATGATAAGACTAATAAAGTCCCTTCCTACGGGCATTCTAAGAATACACCGAAGGGGGGATTTTTTTTGTCGGAGTATATCCTTAGTTACCTCTCTACCCTGGGTCTGGTTGGGTTGTTGGTGGGGGTGTTTATTGAATCGATGGGTGTGCCTTTTCCAGGAGGGATCATGGTTATCCTGACCGGTCTTTTGGTGCACCAAGGTCAGTTGGAGTTTTCTAGAGCCATACTGGCCACCCTGTTCGGGTATACGGGAGGCTCTTTAGCCGCCTATCTTATCGGTAGAAACCTGGGCCAGCCTTTTTTTGCACGGGTTGGCGCCTTTTTACACATATCACCCGAGCGATTTGAACAAGCGCAGTCCTTGCTGGACCGTTCGGCTCCAGCTTTTATTATTTTTGGGCGGTTTCTGCCCGGTTTAAGCAACCTGACCCCCTATATTGCCGGTGTCAGCCGCATTAGCCTGCCGTATTTTCTCTTTTACAACGCTATTTTCACACTGGGCTGGGGAGTTCTTTACCTCCTGGTGGGGATGTTTTTTGGTCATAACTACCAGTTGCTCGCGCCGTACCTCAACACCAAGCTGCCTCTGCTGGGGCTGGCTCTGCTGGGAAGTTACCTGGCCTATGTCTTTATCAGAAATTTTTACCGCAACAGGGTAAAAAACTAGTGAAAAGCCTTAAAGGAAAAATGATCAATAGTTGAGAAGAATACATCACTTAACATCACAAGCAAAGAAAGGGAATAAAATGATCACAGTCATAAAAGGAGATATTACCGAATTGGCTGTTGATGCTATCGTCAACGCGGCCAACAACCACCTTTGGATGGGCGCCGGTGTAGCCGGGGCGATCAAGCGGCGCGGGGGCGCTTCCATTGAGGCGGAAGCTGTCGCTATGGGTCCCATTCCGGTTGGGGAGGCGGTAGTTACTGGAGCCGGCGCACTCAAGTCAGCTCACGTTATCCATGCAGCCGCTATGGGCCAGGATCTTGACACTGATGAGGCTAGGGTAAGACTTGCCACCCGTAATGCTTTACTGCGGGCAAGGGAGCTTGGCTTATCTAGCATTGCTTTTCCCGCCTTGGGTACAGGTGTGGGAGGTCTAGGTCTGAAGATCACGGCCAAAGTCATGCTGAGCGAGGTCAGGCGCCACCTGGCTCGCGACACCAGTGTAGAAAACATTGTTTTTGCTGTTTTTGATGATACGGCGTTTGAGACCTTCTCAGAAGTCGCCAAGCGGGACCAGGTTGTTTGCCTGGGGGACAGCATCACTTACGGTTACCCCTACGGGCCCGAGTCCTCCTGGGTAGCGTTTTCTTCTAAGCTGGTTGGTTTGAGTCTGGTTAACGAGGGAATGAACGGGGATTCTAGCCGCGGCATGCTGGAGCGCTTGCAGTATGATGTGCTTCAAACGACCCCGGCGTATGTGATCATCCTGGGTGGCGCCAATGATGTCTTGCTTGGGAGCAACTTGGAAGAGCTCCAGTATAACATCAAGGTTATGGCAGCGAAAGCTTTTGAGGCAGGGATCTGTCCTGTACTGGGCATGCCGCCCCCGGCTTTACTGAGCGGTGGCTTTGTGCCTGCCAGCTTGGCCGGCAAGCTGGCAGTAGCAATGGAAAACATCGGCTGTTGGATCAGGGCATTTGCAGAGCAGGAGCAACTCCCGGTGCTGGATTTTTATACGCCTATGCTGGATCCTCAAACCGGGAAGGCCAACCTGCATTACTACACCGATGGAGCCCACCCCAACCAAAAAGGCTACCGCGAGCTGGCCAGGGCTGCCACACAGGTGCTGCTCCGTTTAAAAAAAGGGATTAATTGCGATTGAAATAGTGCCTACATTGCTGAGCATTCATCCTCAACTAGCTTTCGGTTATTACAATTACCCTTTACAGACACTTCTTTTTTTAAATAACTTACCGAGCAGCTTTTTC
>JAQVOH010000138.1 GCA_028702695.1 Desulfotomaculaceae bacterium | reverse complement strand
AGCAGAACTGGAAGCAAGAAAAGGTTTTGGGACTATATGGGCGTTATTTGTTATGCACTGCTTTTACCCTCAAACATATCCACTTTTTGACCAGCATGTTTACAGGGCTTATAGGTCTATTGTGACGTTACAAAAGGAATGCCCCGTATCGACGTGTACAGCTTGGGCTGACTACACCGGGTACCGAAATTTCTTTCTCGCGCAGGTTGAAGCGGTGGTTTTGCCCTACTGGGAAGTGGACCGGGCCTTGTGGGCCTTTGGCAAGCATATAAAGCAATTTGCTTGGGCTGTCAGTGGTGCAGCGCGACAAGTTCGGGGCGGAGCTCACGATAATACCGCGATGATCGACGAAATGAGCGGCGGTTTAAATGATGAGTGGGTTCATTCTACAACCTTTGGTGGCAAGGCAAAAAGCTTTTGGTGGAAAATTGACAGCGAAGGCAACCTCTCTATTCTGAGGTTTTTCAAAAGCTCCAATGGTGTTTCTGAAAAGTTCAAGCGCATCAGCCGGGAAGAAATAGAAAAATTAAATCTGTACATGGCAGAGAACGAATGGGTTTCTCTCGCCAACAATGTTGAAAAATTGGGTAACGGAGTAGAAAAGGAAGGCATCGGCCGGTTTCTCTACGAAAATTTCAAATGGAATATTGCAGATTGCCAGTTAGCCAGCCATTTGGGCGTTATTTTTTCTCTGTCCGGTATGTGGGAGTACAATGGGAAAGAAAGAGGGATTCTTTTCAGGCGGTTAAATAGAGACTGGCGCGAACTTGTTAAAGACTACTATGTCAGTCAATAACCGTAGTGAAGCAAATTAAAAATGCTTTTGACAGTTTGATGCTACGCACGTTTAAGAGGGAGCGAGGGCAATGCCACTTGAAATAATCCGTAATGATATCACTAAAGTACATGCCGATGCAATTGTCAATGCTGCCAACTCATCTCTGCTTGGCGGTGGAGGGGTTGACGGAGCAATCCATCGAGCAGCAGGACCTGAGCTGCTTGCCGAGTGCCGCAACCTTGGCGGTTGTAAAGCCGGAAATGCCAAAATGACAAAGGCCTACAATCTTCCTGCCAAATATATTATCCATACTGTCGGACCGGTTTGGTATGACGGAAAAAGAAATGAGGAAAAGTTGCTGGCTGATTGTTACAGGAACGCATTAGCGTTGGCGAAAGATTATAATCTGGAGAGCATTGCCTTCCCATTGATTTCCTCGGGGACCTTTGGTTATCCCAAGGATAGAGCATTGAAAACAGCAATTTCTGTTATTGGTGACTTCCTTTTGAGTAATGATATGACGGTTTACTTAGTGGTGTTTGACAAGATATCATTTACATTATCAGAGAAACTATTTTCTTCTATAACGCAATATATAGATGATAAATATATAGAAGAACTTCCAGTGGATAGATATAACCAGTTCGAACAAAGGCACATAGATTTTTATCCAGAAGAACCTATGTTTTCGTCAAGGGAAGTACTTGCACCCGTTATTAAGCGCAAGCGTAGTCTTATTGATGTTGTAAAAAATTTGGACGAAACCTTCTCACAGAGACTGCTGCGATTAATTGACGAAAAGGGCATGACTGATTCGGAAACCTATAAAAAGGCGAATATAGACCGAAAGCTGTTTTCTAAAATCCGAAAGGACATATATTATAAGCCAAGCAAGCATACTGCTATTGCTTTTGCCATAGCACTGGGATTAAACCAAGATGAAACTAAAGATTTACTGCTTAAGGCCGGTTTTGCACTTTCTCATAGCAGCAAATTTGATATCATCATCCAGTACTTTATTGATAATGGTAATTACAATATTTTTGAAATTAACGGGGCTTTATTTGCTTTCGGTCAACATTTGTTGGGAGTGTAAATATGCATATTCATTATTTTTAGCGTTATCATAGCAAAGAAAATGTTGATACAGCCAATATCCACGGAGAAATAACGGTTATTCCTCGCTTGTTAATGGATAGCCGTATTTTTTTTAATCTTAAATGGCTGCTAATTAATCATCAGAAGTGGTAAATAACTTGTCGCTTGCCAAGCGACCAATGCGCAAATAAGAGATGCTATTCTAAAATCACAATAAATAATGATTTGGAGGATAGCATTATGAAAAAAGATTTGACTGAGCTGGTATTTATTCTCGACAGAAGCGGATCGATGAGCGGTCTTGAAAGCGACACCATAGGCGGCTATAATGCCATGCTGGAAAAACAGAAGAAAGAACCAGGAGAGGCTGTAATAACTACCGTGCTGTTTGATGACAGGTATGAATTGTTGCACGACCGAATCAATCTTCGAGGCATAGCGCCCATAACGGAAAAAGAGTACTATGTGCGAGGGAACACTGCGCTACTGGATGCCATTGGAAATACCATCAACAAAATAGGAAAGGTTCAGAAACACACAGCCGAAGATGAACGTGCTGAGCATGTCTTGTTCGTGATTACCACTGATGGTATGGAAAACTCCAGCTGCGAGTTTAGTTATGAAAAAGTGCGCCGGATGATTGAGCACCAGAAAAACAAATACGGTTGGGAGTTTATCTTCCTCGGCGCCAACATCGATGCAGTTGCCACAGCACAGCGTTTTGGCATCGGGAAAGACCGGGCAACAAATTATAATGCAGACAGCGAGGGTACCTTGCTAAACTATGAAGTAATCAGCGAAACAGTGAGCCATCTGCGAGCCAGCCGTCCCCTATCGGAAAACTGGAAAGACCGCATTGAAGAGGATTTCAAAAAACGCGGGGGCAGAAGTTAAACTTGATTAAGACCGTTTCATATTTCATAAGCAAATTACTTATAACGCTAACGACAAAAAGCGTGGGAGAAAAGATAACCCAAAAATATCTTTATAGTATAAACGTGCTGTACCCTTTGGCTGTACTCGAAAATTAAGGGGTATTTCGCAGGAAGGTTTCACAGGCGGATTCTAGATGATAGATAAAAGGCTGTCGGAAGCCTGGCTTAAGATAAAATTATAATCAATTCACGGGAGTGAAAAATTGTGAAAACAAACGATATTTATATGAGCCTTAACCGGGGGGCTGTGTTATATGAGTAATCATATAATCCGCATTTCGGAAAATGCTCTAATCCAACTCTGTCTTAGTGGGCTTGAAGCATATAGTGTTCCTCATAAAGGAGTTCGCAAACAAAAAAACCGGCTTGAGACATATGGGCTGCTCTGGGGTTACGAAGCCTTGATTAAAGGGGAAACGAAACTATATAATGTTGAGTTCGTTTCCATAGACACATCAGCCAAACAAGACCATGCTTCCGTTGACCCTAGCAACCAGTCACTGCAATTAAAAGGAGAACTTATCACTTCATTTTGGCCCCATTATGATTTCCTTGGGGATGTCCATACACATCCGTACGAGCATTATACTGATGTCCTTCCAATCAAGGGTTATAATTACAGTAGCACTGATATCAAAAGAATTGAGGACAATACGGTTTATTGGAGTATTTATAATTACCGGGTTGGTTTAGTCTTGACGGTTTCAAGATTGCATAGTAAGCCAAGACGAGGACTTGTGCAGTTAGATAAAAGTACAATTGAATTTACTCTGGGGAAATATCGGCTATGGTGATCTATGAGGCAAAAAAGACCAAACTGATCGCTCAGGATATTCTTGCTAAACCTATATTTATTGAAAAACAAACGGGTAGCGAATACCGGGTGGATGACAGCCTATATGAAAGGTTGGTTCGGCAGCATAAGGATCTGCCTGAAAACATCATTGAAAAACTGGCCACAGACTCGGCAAGGAATGACTATATTGTCCATGAATACCTTGAAAACAAAGGGGAATATGGTAAAACCATAATCTTTGCTGATAGGTGGTTTCAATGTGCCTACCTGGAAACAAAATTAAAAAAAGAAGGAATTAAGGTCGAATCAGTCTTTTCAAGAATTGATGCTGATCCGGGTAGCCCTGAGGAAAGAAATAAGAGAACCGCCACTGACAACGAAAGAATTATTAAGGAATTCAAAGAAGGAAAGCATGATGTTTTAATAAATGTCCGTATGCTCGCCGAAGGGGCAAATGTTCCGGATGTTAAAACTGTTTTTTTAACCAGGCAGACAACGAGCTCCATTCTATTTAACCAAATGATGGGCAGAGCTTTGCGGGGCAGAAAAGCAGGTGGTGGTAAGAATAAAGCTGATGCCAATATCGTTCTTTTTATAGATGACTGGAAGCGGCTTATCAAATGGGCTAGACCAGATGGGAGTACGGAAGATAATCAGCCGCCTGTTCGTGGATATTATCCCTTGGAATTAATCTCAACAAGATTAATTGAAGAGCTCAGCAGGCAAATTGAAAACGGCATTAGCTTTCCGTCAAGACCTTATATGGAATACATTCCTGTGGGCTGGTATCAAGCGCAATTAACTGTAAACACTTCTGAAGGGGCTAACGATGAACTGCAAAATTTCACTGAATTTATAATGGTTTACGAGTTCAACAAAGATAAGTTTGATAAGGCTATTGAGTTTATAAAAGATAACTACCACGAAGAATGGGGCAATGAAAAATTAGATGATACAATAATCAGCGCACAGATTGATGAGATTATAAACAAATTCTTTGAACCGGAGCAAGACGATATTGGTGACACTTTAAAATCAGATTTGATAAAGATAGCACGCCATATTGTCAGAACAGATGAAACACCGGAGTACTATTCTTTTGATGTAAGAACCGATTATGATATTGATGCAGTTGCTTATCAAATGCTGGATAAAAAACCAATGGAAATTAATGCCGAGTTGCAACAGCGCTTTAATAAGTCAGGAAGCCTTTGGAAAGTATTTTACGGTGATTATTTCAGGTTTAAAACTGCTGTTGATATAGCAATCAACATAATACTCTCGAAAGGCCCTTACCCACCACCTATTGACTCATATAATGGTGGGAATGAACCAAATTCAGAGGTGAAGCTGCAAGTATTGACACGGGATGGTGAAAAGTGTCTTTGCTGTGGTAGGAAAAAGGGGAAGGGAATAAGGTTGGAAATCGATCATATTATTCCAACTTATATGGGAGGAAAAACAAATCTAGATAACCTGCAAACATTGTGCAGTTTTTGCAATAAGAACAAAGGAATCAATGAAATTAACTTCAGGGATATCCACTCTTCACCGTTACGCACACCCAAAAAATTAGAGTTCCCACAAAAAAGTCCTAGTGAGGATGTTGGCAGCCCTCTTAAGCGAATAATAAACTTCTTCTATCACTGCCAAGCGGTAGCTAATTTATCCTATCACTTAAGAAGCTCAGGTCAGCATTATAGCACTTGGGGGATAAAACTATTTTCTGGGAACAATGCGGATTGGTTAGAGGAACAAAAGAGTACGTTGCTTGAGTACATTCATAATGATTTGAATTTATCGCATGTACAAGATTTGATAATCATTGGGGCATAAAAGATCAACATCGTCACAATCGGCTCTTCCACTTCACTTTGCTAAATATACATCGGAATGAGCCTGCTATATGACATCTCCGCCCTGTCAGCCCTGGCTTAAAGTGTTGACAAAATACAGCTCCTCATCCTCAAAGCATATTCTTTTAAAGTCAGTATGTTGGCCAACCGTATGTTTAGCGTACTCAAGAACGCACAGGGGGACGGTTCTCCTGTGCTATTACTGTGCTTTTAAATAGATAAGCACAAGAGAACCGTCCCCCTGTGCTTACCAGAGAACCGTCCCCCTGTGCTTACCTGTGCTACTGGTAGTATCGGCGACGGACGACAGCGG
>JAQVOH010000137.1 GCA_028702695.1 Desulfotomaculaceae bacterium | reverse complement strand
TCCCGATTGAAAGAAATTGGGTTATGGGATTACCTCTTCCCGGGCGTAGATTATTCACAAGTCCAGCATATCCTGGAGGAGATGCCACGCTCATTAAGAGTAATGTATACCTGGGACTTGACAGAACCGCTGGAACCCTGGTTTGTGTACCTCCTGGCGTTGCTGAGCCGCTCAGATTCTGACGTAGCAAGCGCTATGTGCCGCCGCTATCATCTTGGTCAGCGCTGGACCGACAGGGTGCATGCCGGTCTGTCCGGGTGGCAGGCTGTCGCCAATTCTTTGCAGCGGACTCAGCAGACCCAGATGAGTGCTCTGGCCAGACGGTTGATGCCGTTACCAGAGGAAGTATACCCACTAATCTTGACCAACCTTACCAGAAACGCTGCCAGAACACAATTCCGTCAAGTCCTCAGCGCTATTAACTACGACCAGCCTGCAATCACCGGCAAGGACCTGAGCGGCATGGGCTTCACGCCCGGGCCATCTTTCAAACTTGCGCTGGATGCTGTGTGGCAGGCCCGTTTGGACGGACTGGTGCGGACCAGGCAGGAAGAATTGAGCTATGCCAGGGAGTACCTGGCGGCCTACGAAGGAGTAATTAATAGTGTTTAATATGCCCAGTCTACATACTATTGCCCTGACCCTGCCCGCTATAATTATCGGGCTTACCTTCCACGAGTATGCCCACGGTTGGGTGGCTTACCGGCTTGGGGACAGGACCGCCGAAGCGCATGGCCGTCTTACAGTGAACCCGGTAGCTCACCTGGATCCAATTGGTTTTATCATGCTTTTATTTGCCGGTTTTGGCTGGGCAAAACCGGTACCGGTTAACCCCTACAATTTCAGAGGTGATATAAAACAAGGGATGCTGCTGGTATCCCTGGCCGGACCCACCACCAACGTTCTTTTGGCCGTGATCTCAGCCGTGCTTTTGGGGCTGTTCGCAGGCATGCAAATCCCTTTTTTTAACATCATCATGCAGTACATGATCATGATTAACGTGGTCCTGGCGGTATTTAACCTTATTCCCATACCACCGCTGGATGGCTCCAAAATCCTGGCCGGTCTTTTGCCTGGACGCCAGGCTTGGCTGGACCAACTTGAGTCTTACGGACCAATCTTGCTTATCGTCCTGGTCGTTTTCGGATTTCGTTATATATCCATTTTAATTAATCCAATAGTAAATATCCTTATTTTACTTGCCCAAAGTGTAGCTCGGCTGGTAATGTAAAGCATTCAATAAAACTACTATTAATATATCAACAGAGGAGGCATAATTTTGCGTATTCTATCAGGAATCCAACCCTCGGGATCGCTGCACCTGGGAAACTATTTCGGTATGATGAAAAGAATGGTGGATTACCAGGAGCATCATGAGCTGTTTTGCTTCATCGTGAATTATCACGCCCTGACCTCAGTATTTGAAAGTGATTTTTTACGCCGTCAGACTTATGGGGCGATTTGTGATTTCCTTGCTCTAGGGCTTGACCCGAAAAAGGCAGTGTTCTGGGTGCAGGGTGACGTCCCGGAAGTCACCGAGTTGACCTGGTTACTGTCGAATGTAACGGGAATGGGGCTTTTAGAGAGGTCTCACTCTTATAAAGACAAGACCGCCAAAGGGATCCCCGCCAGCCACGGTTTATTTGCCTACCCTGTGCTCATGGCGGCTGATATTTTACTCTACGGCGCAGATAAGGTCCCGGTCGGCAAAGACCAGAAGCAGCACCTGGAAATAGCCAGAGATATAGCCATTCGCTTTAACAGTACCTACGGAGAGACTTTTGTAGTTCCGGAACCGGATATCGAAGAGGACTTTGCCACGGTACCGGGAGTTGATGGGCAAAAAATGTCTAAATCCTACGGGAACGCCATCGACATTTTTGCAGATGAAAAAACCATCCGGGAAAAAATTATGCGCATTAAAACTGATTCAACCCCGGTCGACCAGCCCAAGCCGTTGAAGGACAATATACTTTATGATTTGTACAACCTCTTTCTGGATGAGGGGGGCAAGGCTGCTCTTAAAGAACGGTTCCTTAACCCCGGCCTGCGTTACGGTGATTTAAAGAAAGAGCTCGTGGGCGTCATCTGGGATTATTTCGAACCCTACCGTATAGAGCGCCAGAAACTGGAGCGAGAAAAGCAGTATGTCGTTGACATCATGCGGGAAGGCGCCCGCAAGGCCAGGCAAGCCGCAACCGTTTACCTGGAGCGGGCACGGCACAACGTTGGCTTGGACTACTGGAACAGATAGTAAGACGGCCGTACTATATATTTGAAAATAGGTCGAAGGTTCCATGTGGTGCGATTCATTTCTATACACTAAAGTGCAGTATAAATCTCTTAAACTACTTCGCAGTTCAAGGGCAATTGAAATCGCACTTTTCATCAAACCAGTTCAGTAAATTCAATATCAATTTGACAACAACCTTGCCGCCCTCAATTGAGAGGCGGCTTTAATATATATAAACATTATTTGGTATATTACTGCGACCATAAGGGAAAATAATGCAGGGGGTGGGAGACGGTGAACGGGACGCAGTTGGTAATTATCCTAGTTGGCATGATTCTGCTGATCCTGTTCCTGACCAGTCTTAAAATGAGGCTGCAGTACCGGAGACAGGGGAGTGATGACCGGTTTTCGCTGGAGCTATCTCTATGGCGCGGGTTAATTTCCTATAAACTGGAAGTTCCTGTGGTAAAAGCAGATCTTAAACATGGGTTCCGGCCATGGCGATGGCTATTTTGGCCAAGAACGTTAAGTCCTGCCTTTAAAATAGAAGCGAAGGTGACGGGAAAAAACGACCCGAAGCCAGTAGAGAAAATAAAGGAAGAAGAAATACTCGGCCTGGCACGTATCCTCTTAATGATAAAAAAGAGTAAATGTTTTTTTGCAAACTACATGCCGGCAATCCGGTTCTTTCTTGGCAGAGTATACCTGCGACGTTTTCAATGGAGGACCGAATTTGGCATGGAGGAACCCCACCTAACCGGGTTCCTGGTAGGGCTGGCCGGTGGGGTGAAAGGACTGCTTTTAGCCCAACTTTACCGTGTTATACATTCTGGAGCGGCCAGACCCACAGTGGTTATAACCCCGAAATTTGAGAAACCCGGCTTTGACACCCGAATTGATTGCGAATTTGATGTAAAAATCGGATATATTATTTTGACCGGCGTCAAGTTTGTCTTTGTGAGGTTTAAAAGTTAAAGGTTAGAGGTTAAAAAATTGAAATAGAAAATACTAGTGGCGCAATCCTATAAAAGTACCCCACAAGAAAGACCAGTCAAAAATCCCGTTCGTATATTAACAGCAATCCAGGGAAACTCTATCATAAAAGGACTGTCTTAAGGAGTGAGCAAAGATGCCCGAGCATCCTATTGAGGGTTTGATGAAAACAGCAATGGAAAGCATCAAGGAAATGGTCGATGTCAATACCGTGGTCGGGGACCCGGTCGAAACCCCGGACGGCTCTGTTATTATACCCGTCTCAAGGGTTGCCTGCGGTTTTGCTGCCGGCGGAGGTGAATTTGAAGTCGGTGGGGAACAAAAGGACGGGGTAGGCGGTACCCAGACTCCCGGCTTTGGAGGTGGCAGCGGCGGCGGTGTTTCGGTGAAACCGATTGGCTTCCTGGTTGTTGGCAACGGAAATGTACGGATGTTGCCGGTAGATGGCAACACTGTAGCAGACAGGTTAATTGATATCGCTCCTCAAGTTATTGACCAGATCCAAAACATTTTTAAGCGCGGAGATATGCAGCAGCCCCAGACTCAAATCACTTACAAGTCAGCGCCACCTGCTTCTCCTACCTCTTAAGTGTTTTGCTAAATATTATAATTATTAAACAACAAAGTATCTGCAACGGTCCAAGATCCTTCTTATGGGGTGCTTGGGCATTTTTTTACTCAAATTTTTACTACTTAGTTTTGTACTGGAATGGAATCGTTAAAGGTTACCTGGAGATAATAAACCAAAATAAGCCGAGGTGATCTAAAGAGTGCGGCCATTATGGAAAGGAGCCGTGAGTTTCGGACTGGTTTATGTGCCGGTCAAGCTTTATGCGGCAACAGAGCACAAGGATATCCGTTTCAATTACCTGCATCAGAAGTGCAAGACACCCATACAGTACCGGCGCTACTGTCCTCACTGCCAGGCTGAAGTGCCCATGGAGGAAATCGTGCGCGGGTATGAATATGAAAAGGGCAGCTATGTGATCATGGCAGAGGAAGATTTCGGTACTACCGGAGGAGAAGGGGGTAGAAATATCAACATCATGGACTTTGTCAATCTTGTTGATATCGACCCCGTTTACTTCGAAAAGGCTTACTATTTAGCCCCCTCAGAGGGTGGGGCAAAGGTATACGAACTGCTGAAAAGGGCTATGAGCGAAACTGGCAAAGTAGCGGTGGCAAGAGTTGTTATCCGCAACAGGGAGTCCCTGGCAGCACTGCGGGTAAGTGGTAATACCCTGGTCATGAGTACGATGCATTATCCTGATGAAGTAAGGCAGGCTACCGCCCTTCCCGAACTGAATTACCAGGTAAATCTGCACGAGAATGAAGTAAAAATGGCGGTCAGTCTCATCAACAACCTCTCTGCCGAGTTCCAGCCGGAAAAATATAATGACACTTACAGAGAGGGATTGATGGAAATCATTCAGGCTAAAATTGCCGGTGAAGAAATTACGACTCCTACCCAGCGTGAAACGGGGAAAGTAGTGGACCTGATGGAGGCTCTCAAAGCGAGTATTGATTTGGCCAAAGAAGAGCGGGTCACGGACAGGCAGACCAAAAAGTCAAAAGGGCAGAAAGAAACAAAGGTACAAAAAGAAACCGCCCGTCGTAAAACATCTTAAGGAGAGCCATCATGGATGGAAAGACGCTGCCTCTCTTACGCCCTATGCTGGCAGTAACTTCACTGCCCTTTGACAGCGACAAGCACCTCTTCGAAATTAAGTGGGATGGTTATCGCGGTCTCGCTTACCTGGATAATCGTACCTTAATACGCTCACGCAACCTGGTTGATCTGACTGCAAATTTTCCGGAATTAGGCGGCCTGCACCAGCGCATAAAAAACCCGCCCGCGATCCTTGATGGTGAAATAGTAGTTTTTGAAGACGGAAAACCATCTTTCGCCGGTTTGCAGGCCAGAGGCAGAATGGACGCAAAGAAAAGGGTCAGCCGGGCTTCTGCAAAACGCCCGGCTGTTTTTATAGCTTTCGATGTCCTCTACACTGGTGGCAGTAGTGTTATGGAAAAGTGCCTGGAGGAAAGAAAAAGCATCCTCGAAGACATGATAAAAATGGCCGATGAACTAGTTTGGTCTAGGTTTATTCTTACAGAAGGCCTGGCTTATTATGATGCTTGCGTCAGACAAGGTTTGGAGGGTGTTATTGCTAAGAGGTTGGATGGCATATATATGCCGGGCCGGCGCTCGAATAGTTGGCAGAAATTCAAGAATACCAGGGAAGCAGATCTGGTCATATGTGGCTATCAAAACGGCATGGGTGGCAGACTGTTGGGTTCGTTGATTCTGGGCGGCTACCGGGATGGACGGTTGGTTTACCAGGGCAAAGTAGGTACAGGGTTTAACGAACAGGAAGCGGCTCTTCTCCTGGAAAAACTGGTACAACTGGAAGTAGATGAAAAGATTTTGGTTCTCCCACCCAAGGAAAATAAAAAAGCCAGGTGGGTTAAGCCTGTCCTGGTGTGCGTCGTCGGTTACCTTACCTTAACTTCCGACGGCTACCTTCGCCATCCTGTTTTTAAGGGACTCCGCTCAGACAAGTCACCGTATGAATGCGAAGTTATGACTGAATAGTACCTTCCTACATGCAGAGCATTAACCAATAAAAATGCACACTGGGGAGTGA
>JAQVOH010000042.1 GCA_028702695.1 Desulfotomaculaceae bacterium | reverse complement strand
TCCCAAAAAATGAGGTCTTTATTTCTGGCCCCGATGATGCTTATTACTTCATTGCCGGCTTCTTTAAGGGCCCTGGCAATGGGATGAACGGGTGCTACGCCCACTCCACCGCCGACACAGGCAACCCTGCCGTATTCTTGAATATGTGATGGGACACCCAGCGGGCCAACAAAGTCCTTTAGACAGTCTCCTGCCTCAAATGTGCCAAGCTCTTTGGTGGTCCTGCCCACTTCCTGAAAGACACAGGTAATAGTCCCTTTCTCCCGGTCAAAATCCGCTATGGTTACGGGAATCCGCTCACCCTCAGCATGGATGCGCAGGATAACAAATTGGCCTGCCAGTGCTTTTGCGGCTACCAGTGGAGCTTGTATTTTGATCAGGTTAAGTGTTGGCGCCAGTACCTCTTTTTTGATAATCCTGTACATATAAACATTAATCCCCCTTTCAATAATATTAATAGCAAAGACCATGCCAGCCAATTGTGAAAATTCATACAATATAAGGCCTCTACAGGAGAGGCCTTATATTGCTGTATTTTCTTATTTATTTTGAATAATCTTAATTGAGATTTTTTTCACTAAAGAATCACAAGCCTGCAATTAGCGACGAAAAAACGGCCGGCTGCCGAATAATCGGCAGCCGGCCGAATGAACTTTAACTACCTTTCTCATTTTGCAGATACCGCATAACCCTGGGGCTGATGTTCAAAAGTTTCGCAGCTTCTGTCCTGTTATTGCCGGTTTTGCTCAGGGTCTCTTCAACGACCTGCTTGACCGCCCAGGCGGTCTCATTATTTATTAATTCCCTTAGCTCCATGAGGTCAATGGTCCTCTTGCTTAAAACGACCTTGAGCAGTCTTTGACTCCAATCACGGACTATCTCGTCAATGTTGGTCTGTGTACCCATATGTTTTACCAGAAACTCTTCTTCATCATACACAACAACATGCCTGGGCAGACATTCAGGGACTAGCAAATCGCTGCTCCTAAGGGCAAGGCAGCTAGCCACCACATTAGATAACTCCCTGATATTGCCCGGCCAAAAATAGCCTTGCAGCATAGTCATAGCCTGGTCATTAAACCGGATCCTTACATGTTTCTCCTCCTCCGGCAGGTTTTTTTCTATAAAGTAGCCAACCAGCGGTTCAATATCCATACGCCTTTCGCGTAAGGGCGGGATATGCAAGTTCACCACATCCAGGCGGTAAAGCAAGTCCTCCCGAAAAAGTTTATTTCTAACGGCATCCCGCAGGTTTTTGTTGGTAGCAGCCAATATCCGGACATCAGCTTTGATCGTCTGTTCACCGCCCACCCTGAAGAATTCGCCGCTTTCCAATGTACGCAGCAGCTTTACCTGGACAGACGGCGAGGCTTCACCAATCTCATCCAGAAAAAGGGTTCCCTGATTAGCCAGTTCAAAAACACCGCGCCGAACACCCTGGGCTCCGGTGAAGGAGCCTTTTTCATGTCCAAAAAGCTCACTTTCCAAAAGTGACTCAGTGAGCGCTCCACAGTTAATACTGATAAAGGGGTTACCGTAACGGTTACTGTTAGCATGGATAAACCTGGCCAGAACCTCTTTCCCTGTACCTGTCTCGCCTTCAATTAAAACTGCAATGTTACGGTTGGCTACTTTTTTCCCCAATAGAAGAAGTTCTCTGAGAGGGCTGTTATCAGCCATTATGATGCTGAATTCGGACGCAAGCTTGTACAGCTCATCACGGACAAACGACTGTTTATGATGAATTGATTGCAACGCCCGTTCCAGCAGCGCATCCAGTTCCTCCAATTCATCAAAGGGCTTATCGATATAATCAAAGGCACCCAGCTTCATCGCCTCTACGGCAGTTTTGACCGTACTGTACCCGGTCATAATGATGACCAGGCAACCGGGACTGTTCTCCCTGATTTCCTTCATCAAAGTAATGCCGTCCGTGTCCGGCAGCTTCAAATCGACCAGGGCAAGGTCATAGTTTTTTTTGCGCAACAAGGCCCTGGCTGTAAAACCAGAGTTGGCTACCTCCACCGGGAAACCTTTTTCTTCCTGGAAATAATACTGAAAAAAGTTACCAACTTCAATTTCATCATCAATTACCAGGACCTCCGTCTTTTTCACTGCTATCACCCCAGATCTTGTTATACCAACACTACAGCGGAATGATTAAGGAGAAGCTGCTTCCTTTGCCAGCTTCGCTGGATACGTCTATCCTGCCGCCGTGAATTTGGGCAATACCAAGGCTGACAGAAAGGCCCAATCCTGTTCCCTTGGTCTTCTCCTTGGTTGTAAAAAAAGGGTTAAATATCTGGTCCATAATACTAGCAGGAATACCTGTGCCATTATCCGCTACCCTGGTCTCAACCACTGCGCAGCCAGCTTCCGGGTCCTCTCTCATGATGGTACTGATTACAATCCTGCCGTCAACAAAACCCTCTAGAGCATCCCTGGCATTCAACAAAAAATTGATAATGACCTGTTCCAACTGTTGCCTATTTCCCACCAGTGGGGGGAGCTGTGGATTAAGTTTTTTACTTATGGTAATCTTGTTTTTTTCAATTTGATAGGAAACCAGGTACAAACAGTTTTCCACCACATCATTGATGGAAACCTGCACAAAGGTCTGGTTATCCTGCCTGGAAAATGTAAGAAGATTTTGAATAATACGCTTGCTTCTTTGACCGCAGGATTTAATATCCTCCAGCAGTTTTAAATATTTGTTATCAGGGGACGAGCCTCTTAATATTAAGCCGACATTGCCGATGATGGCAGTAAGTGGACTGTTCAGCTCGTGTGCCACCCCTGCGGCCATCTCGCCGATGGCTGAAAGCTTGGCCGACTGAAACAACTGCGCCTCCAGCCTTCTTTTGCTGGTCACATCATTTACATATATAACCATACCGTAAAGCTCGTTTTTTTCATTATAGACCGGGTAGGCTGATATATTATAAATATTTTTGGTGATTGTATGGGTGAACTCTCCGGCACAGGCTTGACCTGTTTGAAAAGCTTCTATGGTGGGGCAGAACTGGCACTGGTCCCCGCAGCAGGCAAAGGTAGCATAGCATTTAAGATCACCCCCGACCTTTCTGATATGGTCCTGGTTGTTGGCGCGCAGTACATTGTAGGAAAGGTCTATAAGAAACAGCCTGTCCGGAACTGCTTTGAAAGTTTCTTCCCATTCTCTCTTACTTTTTAACACCTCACTAAAGAGACGCGTATTGTTGATACAAACCGCCAATTGATCGGCCAACTGCTGGACAAAGATAAAATCATTTTCCGAATAGACGTAGGTTTCTTTAATCCCGAAATTCAGGGTGCCGATAACCTCATTGTTAACCAAGAGCGGCGCCATAATGGCGGATTTGATGCCTAATTTGCGGAGATCATCGTCTTCCTGGTATTTATGAGGATCGTTCCAGATGTCCTGTCTTAAGAAGCAACGCTTGTCAAGAATTGCCTTCCAGGGGGCAGAATTATTATTGTCCAGAACCCAACCGACATCCAGGATTATTTGTCCCTTGGGCACTCCGGATTTGATTACAAGTTGATCATTTTCAAGCAAACAAAAACTAAGCAGGTCGTACGGCAGAACACTGCGCAGGGGCGCCGCCACCTCATCGATGATATCCTCATAGGACATCTCGACGTTGATCCTTTTGGCAATCTGCTGGATGATGGACATGCGGGTATTCTGCCTGGTCAGTTCCTCGATAACATCCTTGCAATTACCCATATCCCAATCGCAGCTAACGCGCGTATTTTGCCTGGTCAGTTCCCCGACAACGTCCTTTAGTTGAGTAGAAGTTTGGACTTTACCTTTGCTGATAGCCGGGGTCTCACTGGCTGTGACCATAATTACCCACCCCTCCAAGCATGTAATTAGTTATTTTTAAAAGATGGACCGTCAAGAAAATATTGTCGAAATGCGTAATCGGTGTCAAAGTAAATTTTAATTCTTTTGAGTATTTTGTCAACTAAAATAGCCTGGTTCATATACATTCCCATATCTATCCGTTGAACCGCAAAAAAAGCCCCTGTCCGGGGCTTCCTTAATCATCCTTCTTCCTCTTCCAAAAGACCAGGCGGGCCGCCCGACTTCTCAAGCCGGCCAGGACCCGCTCAACCCTCCTGCCAACTAACCGGTACCAGGCAGTTTTGAAGCCCCTGCTCATTTTGTTTACAATCCTCCTCAACAGCAGGTAGGGGTAGGAAAGTCCAAGCAACAGCAACCGTACTGGGTAAGTCACAACCAACCACAACCAGTTCAACGACCACAGCAATAAAACCCAAATCCGGTGAAGGATGTGGAACTTCAAGCGGAATATCCGGTAGGCGGCACGGCTGAACAGTTGAAAGTATAAAAGCGCCCCCAGTCCGATACCAATCAGGACATAAAGGCGCACCTCCCCCCAAGTTCCCCAGAGCAGCATAATAAAAACCATTGCCGTGGTAACCAGCCAGTAGACTACATCACCCACAAAAGTACCGACTCTCCTGAGCTTACAGGCCGCCCTGACCGCGCGGTAATAATCAAATAATAAACCTGCGGACATGCCTATGACGATGGTTGAGGTAAAAGCCCCTGCCTGGTTAATGAGCATATCCAAAAAAAAACACCGCCCCTGCTAAAAAAGCGCCTTAAGCGCTTTATCATGGTCCTATTTTAAAATCTTGCTTAATAAGCCCTTGCCCTTGCCCTTGCCTTTAACCTTGCTTTCAGTGTATTGAAAGGAGGAGAAGAAGCCCTCTGCGGTCAGGCTGCCTGTTTCCAGGCTGAGCTGGGTAATATGCAGTCCCTCACCTTTGAGGCTCAGGATGCCCATATTGGTTTCCAGGTTAATCTCTGTCTCATCAAAACTATCGACGTGCAGCACTCCCTGCAGGACCAGCTGCTTTCGCCCGCTGACTACCAGGCTGTGCGTGACATGTTCCTCCACAAGATCACCCCTTACGTGGAGGTACCCTTTCAGGACCCCGTACTAATTACTACCTAACTCATCCTATGCTCCGGGATTATTATTAATGCCAAGATAGATCCGTTACAATTTTGCTCAAAATATATTAATTTTCTAAAGTGATATTAATTAGATTATCTCCATTGGTTTCTTCCGATTGCCGATGTTATCCATACTGGCAATAACAGGTGTGATGTGGAAGTTATATGTAATAGACGTCATAAAATGGCAAAGGGGCTATCGCATTGTAATCGATAGCCCCTTAAAACACTGCCCCCAATGTGGGCGAGAGTAGTCCGGCAATTTTATCGGCGCTACTTCCACTTCTTTTGTATGTCTACGTTTTGATAATAAAACATGACAATATCCTCGGGGGACTTTCCCTGATCGGCCATTAGCCTGGCGCCCCACTGGCACATGCCCACACCATGCCCAAAACCTTTGCCCGCCATGACCAATTGGCCGCCCTCGACCCTCAGGTCTGACAGAAGCATCGAACGGACTTTTTCACTGCCCAGAGCAAGCCTCAAAGATGGGCCGCTGATGCTGGCATTGCCCACTTTAATCTGCTCGGCGCGACCAGAAGGCCCTTTCTTTTCAATAGAAGCCGAGGTTATAGCCCCAGGATCTTTCCCGGTAGTTCCCTTTACGGCAGCTCTAACCTGTTCAACCGGGATCCTGGCTTCCCATGCTTTGTTCTTGGGTTCGGTTATAGCAAGGCAGCCGTCTTTTGCCCCAGCTTTGATAAAAGGGGTGGGATCTTTGGTATAGGCCAGCCCTTCTTCGGCACTGGCAGAAATTCCGCCATCACAGGCTGAAAACCAGGCGTGGATAGGATTATTGTTAACGGTAACCACCTCGCCCCTGGTCTGCTCTACAGCCTTCTTGACATTGTCGTTAATTTTAGACGGATCGTAGGCTTGAAACTCCTCTACACTGGTGGAGGCGTCAGTACCGTGCAGCTGTTTCACCCGGCCTGAGTTTATATTCTCCAGGGTGAAGGTCCTGGCCAGGATAGCCTGGGCGGCCAGCGCATTCAACGGCCACTTGGTGTCCATCTCCGCAGCCACCACGCCCTGAATATATTCTTCCATCTTTAAACTCTTCTTCTCTCCTGTTTTATTGATAAACAGTGAGATAGTCGGCTCATCTCCCTGAGGCTGCGCTGGCTTGGGCGCAGGCTTCTGCTGCCTGGTACAACCTGCCGTCAGTAAGCAGGCAGCCAGCAGAAGCACTAAAGTTCTAATCATTATCTGCCGGAACATAATAAACAACCCCTCCCGCGTTTTCTTTTTATTGTGAGCAGGAGAGGTATTTATTATTTATGTAGTTTCTTCTAGCACTTTATACAGTTCCGCCGCAAGTTTGGCCGGAACATTATCACGAACATCGACAATCTCTAGCTTGAGTATCCGCTGGCCAAAACGCACCTCCAGGATATCACCAGGTTTAATTTCTAATCCCGCTTTAGCCACCCTACCGTTGACTGAAACATGACCCTGGTCGCACACTTCATTGGCCAGGGTACGCCGCTTGATTACCCTTGAGACTTTAAGGAATTTATCAAGCCGCAAATATCACGCCACCATTCTTTATATAAGTTGGGTTTTTTAAAACTGAATTATTTGCCCACTGCATCCCTGAGAGCTTTGCCGGCCTTGAAAACAGGAACCTTGGCAGCATCAATATTGATTTCTTCGCCGGTCTGGGGATTTCTGCCTTTACGGGCAGCCCTCTCTCTGATTTCAAAAGTTCCGAAACCAACCAATTGGACCTTATCACTCTTTGACAAAGCCTCACCAATGGTGTCCAGAACTGCAGTGACAGCTTTTTCAGCATCTTTTTTGGTCAGTTCCGTTCTTTCGGCAACATTCGAGATTAATTCTGCTTTATTCATATCATCCCTCCTAAAATTAAAGATATTAGTCCCAGTACTATTCGCGAAATTTTTTTCAGTTCCTTCCATAAAGAAAATCTTTCCTATATTTTTTCTAGTTTTTTTGCCTCCTCCCACCATTTATCCATCTCGGCGAGGGTAAAATGTGAGAGATCTTTACCTGCTACCCGGGCCATATTTTCGACATATTCGAAGCGTCTGATAAATTTTGCCGACGTTTTGGTAAGTGCCCCTTCAGGTTCTATCCCTAAGAGTCTTGCCAAGTTGACGGCAGAAAAGATGAGGTCCCCAACCTCTTCTGCTATCTCCAGCCGGTCACCAGCAATAATAGCTGCTTTCAGTTCGCTCAGTTCCTCCCGGGTCTTGTCATAAGCACCCTGATAATTCGGCCAGTCGAACCCAACGCGGGCTGCCGCTTTCTGCAGCTTATTTGCCCTCATGAGCGCCGGTAGGGCTACCGGCACATAAGCCAGGAGGCTCTTAGGGGCCTCCCCCTCCCTTTCCTTTAGCTTAATCTTCTCCCAGTTAACCACTACCTCGCGACTGTCCCTGGCGTTAACCGAGCCAAAAACATGCGGGTGTCTGCGGATCAGTTTTTCATTGATTCCGGCAATGACATCGTTGATGTCAAACTGCCGGTTTTCTTTGGCGAGCTGAGCGTGAAATATGATTTGTAGTAATAAGTCTCCCAATTCTTCACATATTTTATACATATCTTCCTGGTCCAGCGCCTCTAAAACTTCATACGCTTCCTCGATAAGATAGGGCTTTAGGCTTTGGTGGTCCTGCTCTTGGTCCCACGGGCACCCCCCTTCACCGCGCAGGCGAGCCATGATGTTTACCAACGGGTCAAGAGGAAAGTGACAATCTGATTCGGTTTGCCCATTAACCTCAAATACCTGGACAAACTCAGTTGCTCCGGTTTCCATCTTTGCCTGCCCGCTATCGACTGCTTGTCCAGTCGCGCCTTCACTCAATACCCCGCCTTCAGCTTCATTAATCTCCGCGCAAGCTTTGCCACCCGACTTGCTCCCGGTTTCTGCGTCCCAATTATCACGTCTCACGTCCCCCTTCCCACAGCATACTTCTGGTAAGTAAACGCTGGTGAGGTGATCCACCCAGTCCAATCTATCCAGTTCAAAAAGCGGGTGTATCTCGGTCCTTTCTTCACCCATTATACCTGCGGCCCTAACCACCGTCACTGGGTGTTCTGGCGGGTAAATTTCCATGAGAGACAGCTTCACATCCGATGCTATGAGGCGGCTGTAAACCTGGGTGATGACCGCGGGCCTAACCGGCAAGGGAGGCCTGTCCTCAAGCCTCAGACCGTCTACAACCTGAAGCCCCTTACCCGGATCCAACCGCAGGGAGGTATATATAGCATCAAGGAAGCTGACTGCAGGCAGTACTGCCACCTCCAGGCTCTCCTCTTCTGCCTTCTCAATAACCAGGCGTACCGATTCTTCGGCCACCAGGGGGTGCCCCGGTACAGCGTACAAAACAGGAGCGCGACGGGCTTCTTCTATCACCTGCCCGGCAATACGCTCATAGACTTCGCCAAATGAAGAGGAATCTTCGTAAAAACCGTCAAAGGTTTGAAAGTTAATCCCCTGGTTGCGGAGCCATTCTACGACCGGGTGATTTGCCGTACGCAGGTAGGTGCAAGAGGAACCCTTCAACGCTTCCCAAACACCCATAGTAAGGTCGGAAAAAGCCCCGGCCCCAAGTCCGGCGATAGTTATCCTGGCATGGCTGGGCATGTAAAATAACCCCCTTTAATATTTTGTAGGTCCAAGCCATAGGTCATAATAGAGTGGCAACTGGACGCAATATAGCGTACTGGTGTTTTTATGTATTGTCAAATAAAAAATAAAGTGGCCGTTTAGAGGCCACTTGGTTACTGTTCCATCTGTTTGGCGAGAAAACCAGCTGCGGTCTCGGCCAGTTTCAGCTCCATCTCACCCATTTTGAGGTCTTGTTCCCTGGAGGCCAGAATTACAGCCCCAATAGGGTCACCTTCGGAAATAATTGGGGCAATGACTTCGGAAGAATATTCACATTCACCATCTATTATGATCATACAATCCTTAAAGGAGGGATCTTCGCCTGGATTGTTAATAACCACGGCCTTGCGGTCTTCCATTACTTTTTCAATGGCTGGCCCAATCGGTTTATTAATAAATTCTTTTTTAGGCGCACCTGATACAGCGACAATGTTGTCCCGGTCAGCTATGCAAGCAATGTGCCCCAGGGCTTCATATAAAGAATCCGCATATTCTTTAGCAAAATCACCCAGTTCGCCTATTGGTGAATACTTTTTTAAGATCACTTCCCCTTCCCGATCAACAAAAATCTCCAGGGGATCGCCTTCACGAATTCTCAGTGTTCTCCTTATTTCTTTGGGGATAACAACTCTACCCAGGTCGTCAATACGGCGAACTATACCTGTTGCTTTCATTAATTCCCCTTCCCTCCTTATCGGCTCATTTCAAGGTTTAACTTTATAAAATAGTATATAACGGGAGGGGTTTGATTATTCATTTTTTTCCAATAGGCTATAAAAAATTTTCAGCTTTCGTCAAGCTATTATTGTTTTGTTTTATCTTCTGCCTGGTCTGCCAGTTTATTGGTTATATCAGCTTTATTTTTGGCTTCCTGCATAAATTGGCTGAACTTGGTCTGCTTGGCTTCCTCATTCATCTCTTCAGCAAGTTTGCTCTTAACCTCTTCAAAAGACGGCGTTTGTGCCGGGGTTAGTTTTTCTCTGATAATGACATGGTAGCCGTAGTCGGTTTTCACTGGCGACTTGGTATACTCACCGTCTTTTAAGGCAAACGCGGCAGCTTCAAATTCCGGAACTGCCTCGCCTTTACTGAAAGCATAAAGTCCTCCTTCGGCTTTGGTCCCGCTGTCCTCAGATTTTTCACTGGCTAGTTGAGAAAAATCCTTACCTTGCTGAAGCTGGTCAATGACATCCTGCGCCAGCTGCTTTGCTTCCGTGTCGGTATGCTTGACCGGGTAGCCCTTGTCACCTTCATCCACAAAGAATAAAACATGGCGAACCGTAAGTTGCTCGGGTTGACCCATCTGGTCCTTGTTTTCCTCGTAATACTTTCTCACTTCGTCATCGGTTACGGGTGGCAGGTCCTTAACAAGCTCGTCTTGCATGTTTAAGATATAGGCGATGTCTTCCTCACTCATTTTGACCTGATCCATGAAATTTTTATACTCATCCTCGGATGAAAACTGCTGTTTAAACGTGCCCATTTCTTCTTGAACCTGCTCTGCAGTCAAAGAGCCAATTTTCTTGGCTTCCTGGAGCATCAGCTTGTTGTTGATCATCTGTTCCAGTATGCTTTTGCGGAGCGTTTCCAGAAGGCTTGCATTTTCCCCGCTAAAGTCCATACCCTGTTTTTCGTAACTGGCCTTTGCTTCTTCAGCCTGCTTGTCCAGTTCCTGGCTGGTAATTTTCTCACCATTTACGGTGGCCACAACATTGCCGTTACAACCAGCAACTATGACTACCGTCAGCAGCGTCAACGATAGGAGCAACGTCCTCAATATTTTCTTCATTTATTATCTCCCCTTTCAAAACACATAGGCTTATTATATATTAACATGGCTTTCACTGACAACCACTTTACTGTTTTTGTCAAAGCCGGCCACTAACCGCTGACCACCCAGAAGGTTTAAAAAAGCTTCCAGTTGTTCCAGCAGGTAACTGCTTTCAGCGCGGCCGTTTCCAGCCAGGCGCAGTTTGATTTCGAATTCATCTCCTGAGCCTGAGTATTTCACCCGGTTTTGGTACTGCCGGCCAGCTGCCACTAGGTCCTCCCCCACCAGGGGGTGGCCTGCAGCGAACAAGAGGCGGAACTGCCCGGGTAAAAGGCTGATCGACTTAATTTTTAGCCACCCCGCCAGTACCCTGATTTTGGCTACAGCCAAAAGGTTGCACACCGGCCCCGGTAAATCCCCAAAGCGGTCCACCAGTTCATCTTCCAGGTCCGGAATTTCGGTCAGAGAGCTAAAGGCCGCTATCCGCTTGTAAATCGCCACCTTCTGGTTGGAATCAGGGATATAGGGGTCCGGGATATAGGCCTCCACCGGCAGTTCAATGGAAGCTTCCACCATCCTGGGCGTCTCCTCACCCCTGGCCTCCCGTACCGCTTCTTCCAGGAGCCGGCTGTACAGGTCAAAACCGACTGCTGCGATGTGCCCGTGCTGCTCCGCCCCCAGAATATTGCCGGCCCCACGAATTTCCAGGTCGCGCATGGCGATTTTGAAGCCAGAACCCAGCTCGGTGAACTCACGGATGGCGGCCAGGCGTTTTTCTGCCGCCTCACCCAGCACTCTGTCCTTGCGGTAGGTAAAGTAAGCATAGGCCACACGGTTGGAACGGCCCACCCTCCCCCGCAATTGGTACAACTGGGCCAGGCCCATCATGCCGGACTCCTTGACGATAAGAGTATTTACATTGGGTATGTCCAGGCCGTTTTCAATAATCGTAGTGCAGACCATGACGTCGTACTCGTGGCTCATAAAATCCAGCATCACCCGCTCCAGTTCGTCCTCTTTGATTTGGCCATGGGCTATAGCTATCCTAGCTTCCGGCACCAGGCCCTGCAACCATAAGGACACCCTCTCCATATCAAAAATACGGTTGTAGACAAAGAAAACCTGCCCCCCGCGTCCCATCTCACGGCGTATAGCCTCTCGGATGAGGACCGGGTCTTCTTCCAATACATAGGTCTGGACCGGGTAGCGATTTTCCGGCGGTGTCTCCAGGATACTGGTATCCCTCATCCCCACCAGGGACATGTGCAGGGTGCGGGGGATGGGGGTGGCGGAAAGGGTAACTACATCCACGCTTTTGCTGAGTACTTTCAGCCTTTCCTTGTGGGCAACCCCAAAACGCTGCTCCTCGTCTACCACCAAAAGACCCAGGTCTTTAAAACGCACGTCCTCCTGCAGCAAGCGATGGGTGCCGATGACGATGTCAACAGTACCCCTCTCCAGTTCCTGGAGCACCTTGCGCTGCTCACGCGTTGCGCGGAAACGACTTAAAACCTCAACAACTACGGGATAGCCCGCCAGCCTTTCCTGGAAGGTATTGTAATGCTGTTGAGCCAGGATGGTAGTCGGAGCCAGCACGGCAACCTGCTTTCCTTCCATGACCGCCTTAAAAACAGCCCTCAAGGCCACCTCAGTCTTGCCATAGCCCACGTCTCCACACAGCAGACGGTCCATCGGTCTGGGATTTTCCATATCAGACTTAATCTCATCTGCGGCACGAAGTTGGTCGGGGGTTTCCTCAAAGGGGAACGCATCCTCGAACTCCCGCTGCCAGACCGTATCCATCCCGAAGGCATGACCTTTGACGGTCTCTCTGTCCGCATAAAGTGCAAGCAGCTCATGAGCCATCTCCCTGACAGCTTCCTTTACCTTGCCCTTGGCCCTGGCCCATTCGCCGCCACCCAGGCGGGACAGCCTGGGTGCCTCACCTTCACTCCCCAGGTACTTTTGGATTAACCCCACCTGGTCCACCGGTACGTAGAGTTTATCCTCCCCGGCGAACTTGACCAATAGGTACTCTTTCTGAATCCCCTGGATGGTCAAAGGCGTCACCCCGAGATAGCGGCCAATTCCGTGATTGACATGCACCACATAATCGCCGGTTTTAATATCCACAAAGGGGGCCAGCCGGTCCGACTGCTTCCACTCCCGCCTGGGCTTTTTACGCTGGCCGTAAACTTCCGACTCAGTGAGTACCACCAGGCGGCAGCCGGGCAGCTCGAAACCCGCCACCGGGTTACCGTTGGAAATTACCACATTACCGGCCCTGACGTGACCTTCCAAAGAATTGGCGTAAAAGGCGTCAATATTGTAGTCCCGTAGAGATACGAGCAACTGCTGCGCCCGCAGCTGACTTGACACAAGGACTACCACGGCATAACCTGACAAACGCCAGTGGCGTATTTCCCCCGCCAACAGCTCCAGGTTCCCCAGGAAAGCCGGCACAGATTTGCCGGGAAAGTTAATAATTTGTTCTGGTTTGATAAACTCGGGCTGGCGGGGCAATAGCGATGAATAGATAGCAGTGTGCGATGCAAGGCCCGCCTGGAGATGTTCCCAGCCGGCGTAAGTCAGGAACTGGGACGGCAGTAGCTTACCCTTGGCCAAAAGGTCCGCGTAGGTATCGGCACGTTCTTTGAGCACCGCTTCCACCACTTCCGTGACGCGCGACGGGTCATCCATAAAAATTGGAATCTGGCCAGGCAGGTACTCTAAAAGGGTCACTGTCTTGGGGTAGAAATAAGGGAGAAATTGCTCGATACCGCTGAAGTAGCCGCCAAAGCCCTCCAGGAGCTCCCCGAATCTCTCCTGCAGCTGCTGCAGAGCCCCTCGCTCTCCCATTTTCTCCAGCTTGCGGCATTGCGCCCTGTATTCCTTTTCGACCATATGACGGGCTTTCTCCCAGGCAGCGTCACTGATAATCAACTCCCTGGCCGGGTAAATCACCAATTCGTTTACCTTTTCCTCCGAACGCTGGGTTGCGATGTTAAAGCGACGGATGGAGTCCACCTCGTCGTCAAAGAATTCAAGGCGGGCCGGCCGGTGGGCGGTCATGGGGAAAATATCCAGGATACCCCCACGCCTGGCAAACTGCCCTCTTTCCTCAACCAGGTCAACCCGCTCATAACCTATGGCCACCAAATTATACAGGAGCTCTTCCAAATTCTCCCGGGCGCCAATACCCAGCCGCAACACCGCTCTATTAAAATCTTCAGGGGGTGTCAAGCGTCTCATTAAAGCTTCAACCGGGGCGATTACAACAGTTTGCTCGCCCCGTGACAGAGTTTCCAAAACCTGCAGGCGTTGTGCTGCCACTTCCATACTCTGGGCCAGGACCTGATAGGGCAACAACTGCATTACGGGAAACTGCTGCACTGTGCTACCGGGCAGGAATTCCACCAGTTCATCGTATAAAGTAACGGCTTCCCGCTCACCAACTGTCACCACCAGGAACGACTGGGGGACACTATTAACCAACCCAGCCAGAAGATAGCTGCGCTGTGACCCGGTCAGGCCAAATACCTGCTGTTGCTTGATTTTTTTCTCCAGTCCTGCGGCCAGGCTGCCAAACTCCGTCGAGGATTGAAGCGGTTTCAAAATCCCGCGCATTAATATGACCTCCATTTACCCATCACAAAAAGAGCTTTAGCAGCTTAAACGCCAAAGCTCATATATCCACAATTTTTACATCTCTGTAATTCCAGCCTCTGTTTTGCAACACATCATGCCTATCGTTAACCTTTAATTCAGCAAAGGTCCGCTAAAATAGTTACTCTCAGGACCACCGTACATTTCTTCCAGGCACTCCTCACAAAGGGTGGTCAAGGTTACTTGTTCTCCGCTGGCGGACATATTAATTATATTCAGCGGCTCTGTACCCGTCAAGGCAGATGGGATTTCTCCCGGCACAAGCTCCTCCGCTTCTAAACTATGCACGACAACGTCACAACATTCACAAACATATATCAGTTTCAAATGACCTAACCTCATTCCAGAATTAGTTTACCAGATTCTAAGAAGCAGGGGAGGGTTCTCTTGCTTCCTCACGTGACTATGTTTTAATGCGATGCGCTAAATAGTGCATAACCAGGTAGTTCCAGACAATATGTGCCAGGCACCCCGCAACCATAGCGGGTGTCAGAATACCGTAAAAACGGTAGACAGATAAGGTTATGAAACCAAAAATGGAGTGGCTGGCCAGAGCCGCCATACCGGCGTAATAACCATTGCGGCGATTAAAGTATTCCCAGCAGCCTTCCACTGCTCCAAAGGATAGGTGCGTTAACAGGATATCCCCACCGCATAAAACCGCCGCAGTAGTTTTGGAAGTTTCCTCCACCAGGGGGGCCAGGTACACCCACTTTTTTCCGGCCCATTTCCCCAAAAATTTATTAACCTGCCAGGCCAGGGCTGCAGCCATTATCCCGAGGAGCAGGGACAGTGGCAGGGAGGGTAAAAACGGCTTGAGACGTATGAAACAATCACCTTCTATTGTAAAGGTTCATAGCTTTCTCCAGACCATCACGCACTATGCATGCGACCGCCCCTGCAGCCGTCTTCAGGGCTTCCTCTATCTCCTTGGGGTCAAGGCGGCTCAGGACATAGTCTGCAGTTTCCATGTCAACTACTTCCGGCCTGCCGATACCGACTCTGACTCTGGTAAAATTTTCAGTACCCAGGACCCCCATGATCGATAGCATACCCTTGTGCCCACCAGAACCTCCTGAGGGACGGATACGCAAGATCCCGGTTGGCAGGTCCAGGTCGTCGTAGACAACCACCAGGTCAGACGGATTAAGCTTGTACCAGTTTAACAGGGCGCCTACTGCCTGCCCACTTAAATTCATAAATGTCTGTGGCATGGCCAACATAATCTTTTCTCTGTCAATTAGCCCCTGGCCGACCAGGGAGTTACACATTTTTTTATTCACAGCCACATTCAGTTCCCGTGCCAGCCGGTCGATGACCATAAAGCCTATATTATGCCTGGTAGCAGCATACTGCCTGCCCGGGTTACCAAGTCCCACAACCACTTTCATGAACAGCGCCTCCCACCTCTAAACTCTCCCTATTTTACCAAGGCCGGATGTTGAGGGAAAGGACAAAATAAAGGCGTAGGTCGCAGGGCATAAGGCGTAAGGAAAAATAAACCTGAGCTGCCATGATCGATTAGATATTCTCGTCAAGAAGCCATAAACCTATTTGGAGGCATCTTCTCCCCCCGACTCGCCCGGCTCTGCTTTCTCCTCTTTAGCCGGTGCCACGGTTTCAACCGATTCCCTCCCAGGCGCCGCTACCGTGACCACCGCAGCGTGCAGATCCTCGTTAATCCTAACATCAGGAGGCAGTACCAGGTCAGCCACACTTATAACATCCCCAACCTCAAGGCCGGAAATATCCACGACAATGGCCTCGGGGATTTGTGTAGGCAAGCATTCCACCTCGACCCGGCGCAGGAGTGGTGAAAGAAGGCCCCCTACCAGCACACCAGGAGCGGTACCGTTTAAAACGACCGGTACGGTGGTGTGAATTCTGTCTTTTAAAGAAATCTGGTGAAAATCGGCATGTACCAGATTACGGTGCAGTGGATCCCGCTGGACAGCTTTAACCAGCACCTTATGCCGCTTGGTCTTGCCATTTTCATTGAACTTCATACTGATCAGGGCGTTTGAACCGGCTTCCGCCAATATTTTCTGCAATTCCCTGGCATTTACTTCAATGGCCATGCTGCCAATGTTTTTTCCGTATACAACAGCAGGGATCAACCCTTTATTCCTCATCTCATGTGTATGGCTGTTGGTTTTTTCCAACCTTTTCTGGACTTCCAATTCCGGTTCCATCTAAAGACCCCCCCTTTGGTACCTATTATTCCCTATATTTGTCATAAACATTCCAGCTTGGGCATATGAATTAGCTTAAGAAACTTATTTGCTGCAGGGGGGGGTTAAGATGCGTAAAAGCAAGCGTTTTGAATCCATGCCGGTTATCAGCCTGGAGGAGGGCCAGCAGATCGGCCACGTTAAGAGCCTGGTAGTAGACCCTGCCGGTAAAAAGGTGGCCGCACTAATTATCGAGCAAAAGGGCTGGTTTAAAGAACAGAGATTTATACCTTACCATAAGGTTAAAAGCGCTGGCAGCGATGCTATCACCATTGAAAAAACAGCCAATGTGGAACGGGCAACGGGCTTGCCTGATATAGTCAAACTGGTCAGGGAAAAGGTCGGCATCATCGGTGCCCGGCTCGTGGCTGAAAACGGGACGCTTCTTGGCAATGTTGACGAGTACTATGTGGATTTGGCCACGGGCACAATAGCCGGGCTGGAATTTTCAGGCAACCTGCTCAACAGCTTTATCAAGGGTCGTGCCTACCTGGACACCATTTATGTGCGGACTCTGGGCAAAGAAGTGGTGGTTATTACCAACGAGGCACTTGACAATATTTTCAAACTTGACGGCGGGCTTCAGGAAACTGTAAAAAATATCCGTGAAACCACCGGCCACCTCTGGGAAAACACGGTGCAAAAAACAAAGGACCTGGGGACCACCCTGAATAAATCTATTGAGAAAGTAAAGCAGGATATAAAAACTGCAACCAATCCCGAAGATGAAGCAGTTCTGTCCGCTGACAGGAAAAAGAACGCCGCTCCAGCTGCTGATGGATTACCGGATGTTCCCACGCAGGACCCGGACGCCGAAAAAAGCGAGCGCATAGTTGAAGATCCACCGGCGCAAGCTGATGCACCAAACACGGAAAACCGCACTCCCCCTCCTCCGCAAGCTTAAAGGACGGTGGGTGTGGGAAAGTAATAGCCCTTAAAGCCATCCAAGCTAAATCTGCTTTAGCATCCGGCAGCCAGGATTTACGGCTTATGCAAAAAACTCCCACCTTCCAAAAAATAATAGTGGGAGTTTTTTGCTATTAGCATGAATGACCGATTGGACCGTCCAAGGGTGTCAGTTTTTTCCCGAACTGAACCTTTGGAAGATATTATTTTTCAATAACACTGATTCAAGTTGGATAAATGCCCTGGTCCTTGCCAGTGAGAAAACCGTCAAAGCAGCCCAGATAAAAGTAAAGGACACCATGTGCACAGCGGTGAACGGTTCATGAAAAATAAATACCCCTAAGAACAACGCAATGGTTGGTGCGATATACTGCAAAAAGCCCATGGTCGACAACGGGAGGCGTCTTGCACCGCTTGCAAACAAGATTAACGGCACCGCCGTGACAACGCCGGCCCCGGCTAAAAGGCCTGAAATACCGGGATGAGCGAAGCCAAAGAAGCCAACCCCGTTGTTGTGTACATAATTGAGATAGAGTAAGGCCAACGGGGTCACAAGGAGGGTTTCCAAGGTAATTCCAGTGATGGCCCCGAGATGGATCATCTTTTTGCACAACCCGTATAAACCAAAGGTAATTGCCAGTACCAAGGCAACCCATGGAAAAGATCCGAAATGGAACGTCAGATTTAACACACCAAGCATGGCCAGGAAGAAGGAAACCATTTGCCAAAACGACAACCTTTCTTTAAGCACAATAACTCCCAATAACACGCTTACCAGTGGGTTGATGTAATAACCCAGGCTTGTTTCAATAATATGATTGCTATTCACTGCCCAAATATAAGTCAACCAATTCACGCTGATAAGCAACGAAGCTATTGCAATGCCGGACAGTTTTTTTAGTTTAAAACTGATTTCGTACAGTTCGCCCAAAAAAGATCTTAACTTTCTGGTTGAAAGTAAGATCAGCACCATAAAGAAAAAAGACCAGGTAATCCGTTGCGCCAGTATTTCGAAGGGTGAGACAAGGTTGACGAGTTTCCAGTAGAGTGGTAATATTCCCCACAGCAAATAAGCGCCGGCGGTAGCTGCCATACCGATAAGCCGTTCGTCTGTTTGATCGATTTTCATAGTTGTTTTCCCGCCTATTTAATGAATATCTATTTTATGTTATAAGCAAGTGAGACAGGGACGGTTCCCTGTCTCACTTGCATGCTGAGATTTTTTTATGCTTTATGAGGACGATACATGCTTTTTGAGCATACTTTCTTTTGCGCGTATTTTCTTAAAGTCTTTTGTTTCCGACGCAATAATTCCGGACAAAGCAATAAGGGCGATCAGGTTGGGTATAGCCATGGCGCCATTCATGGTGTCGGCGATATCCCAAACCAGGCCAAGATTTAATGTTGCTCCCACCACAACAGCTATACTGAATAGTACCCGGTAAACGAAGACAAACCTCGCTCCAGCTAGATAATAGAAGCATTTCTCACCGTAATAATACCACCCTAAAACAGTGGAGTAGGCAAACAGAATTAGTCCAATAGTAACTATCAGGCTGCCGGCGCCCGGGATAAAGGCTTCAAAAGAACGGCTCGTAAGTGCTGCAGCCTGTGCCTTTTCTACTCCGGGATAAATACCGGCCATGACCAGAACGATACCTGTAATGCTGCAGACTATAATGGTATCAAGAAAGGTGCCTGTCATGGAAACCAGCCCCTGGCGGCACGGGTGGTCAGTTTTAGCTGCGGCCGCAGCGATGGGGGCCGAACCCAGGCCGGCCTCATTAGAGAATACCCCACGGGCTACCCCGTAACGAATGGTACTGCCAATCAACGCTCCAAAACCAGCCTGGAAGTTAAAAGCGCTACTAAAGATAAGGGTAAGGGCGTGAGGTAGTTTATCCAAATTTAATATAATGATAATCAACCCGGCCAGAACGTACAATACCGCCATGAATGGCACAATAACGCTAGAAGCTCTGCCGATGCTTTTGATGCCACCAATTATAACCGCAGCGGTCAAGACGGCCAGGATTATACCGGTAATCCATGGAGAAACCCCAAAGGTATCATGTACAGCACCCGCCACCGAGTTTGCCTGCACCATATTTCCTATGCCAAAAGCAGCTATAGCACCGAAAAGAGCAAACAACCAGGCCAGCCATTTTTGCCCCATGCCTCGTTCGATATAGTACATGGGACCACCGGCCATTTCACCTTTTTCATCTTTGATCCGGTACTTGACGGCCAGTACAGCTTCCCCGTATTTGGTAGCCATACCAAATATGGCAGTTATCCACATCCAGAACAGCGCGCCCGGCCCGCCCAATACCACGGCGGTGGAAACACCTACGATATTGCCGGTTCCAATGGTGGCCGATAGAGCAGTCATCAGCGCCTGAAAGTGAGATATGTCACCTGTCGATTTTTTGTCCTGTCTTGCGGGTGAAAAGGCCAGCTGCAAGGCGTACGGCAGGTTGGAAAACTGCAAAAAACCCAGCCGCAAGGTCAGGAATATACCTGTGCCAACCAGAAAGGTCAGCATCCACGGACCCCACACAAACCCGTTTATTTTTCCTACAATTTCTGAAATTACCTCCATTGCTATATCACCTGTCTTTGCAATCAATTTAGTTTTTACTGGGAAGTCACTTGCTTTGCTGTCGTTTGTGAATTATTCGACATAAAGTTATATAATCCTTGGCTCATGGCTATATCCCATGAAAAACAAGAAAAAAAACGGCGGGGTTTTCCGCCGACTCATTACCTTAAAATGATATTGTTCATTGCCATGTATCCTGCAGTGGCAGTGAACAATTCTAATCAAATAATTTGCTTACGGAGAGGTCTTCGTGGATACGGATAATCGCCTCGCCGAGAAGCGGGGCAACAGAAAGGACCTTGATTTTATCGATCATTTTTTCCTTGGGCACAGGGATGGTATTGGTAACGATCACTTCTTTGATGGGAGCCTCGTCCAGGCGCTTTAATGCCGGCCCGGACAGGATGGGGTGGGTGCAGCATACATATATATCATTAGCGCCCCACTGTTTTAAAGCCTCAGCACCCTTGGTGATGGTACCGGCAGTATCAATGATGTCGTCCAACATGACCACATTTTTGCCTTTGATGCTGCCTATGATGCTGGAAACCTCGGCCACGTTGGGCTCCGGCCTGCGTTTGTCGATCACGGCGATGCTGGCGCCAATCCGTTCGGCCAGATCTCTGGCCCGGGTGACACCACCCAGATCGGGTGACACCACTACGATGTTCTCAAGCCCGATTTGCAAAATATACTCGGCCAGGATGGGAACACCGGGCAGGTGGTCGACTGGAATGTCAAAAAAACCCTGAATTTGACCGGCGTGCAGGTCCATACAGAGGACCCGCCTGATGCCACTAGCGACTAAAATGTTGGCAACCAATTTGGCGGTAATAGGATCTCGAGCCCTGGTTTTCCGATCCTGCCTGGCATACCCGTAATAAGGCAGAACTGCAGTAATCCGTTTTGCAGAAGCGCGACGCGCGGCATCAATCATGATCAGGAGTTCCATCAGGTGCTCATTAACGGGACTGCAGGTGGGCTGCATGATAAAAACATCGGCGCCCCTTACGCTCTCGTTAATTTTAACCTGGATTTCCCCGTCACAAAAACGGGTGCACTTGGTGTCGCCCACAGTTACTCCTAGATACTGTGCAATCTCTTCAGCCAGTTCGGGATTGGCGTTTCCGGTAAATATTTTTAGCCTCTTGCGAGATGACATGACCTACTACCTCCAAAATGTATTAACCGCAGTTTTATTTTACTGGTTTTCGAAACAATAGTCTAGTTTAAGAGATCTTCGCGTAGACGCTAACTATCCTTACCTTCATCGACCTTTTTCTTTTTCCGGTTCTCCCAGTCAAGCACGAGGGCCTGTTTAGCCCTTTCAACGCCCAGGGCGCCGTCAGGCACATCTCTGGTGATGGTGGAACCGGCCCCGGTTACCGCACCTTCACCTATTTTGACCGGAGCTACCAGGTTGGTGTTGCTGCCTATGAAAGCCCGGTCGCCGATATGCGTGGGCCATTTATTTTGGCCGTCGTAATTACAGGTAATCGTGCCCGCCCCAATGTTGACCTTCCTGCCAAGAGTCGCATCGCCAACGTAGGCCAGGTGAGGGACCTTGCTACCGTTACCGATATCTGATTTCTTGATTTCAACAAAGTCGCCCACCTTGACATCCTCTCCCAACCTGGTTTCAGGGCGGAGATAGGAAAATGGACCGATCGAACAGCGGTCCTGGATATAGCTTTCAAGCACGATGGAGTTTTGGATGGTTACAGCGCTTCCCACCACCGAGTTTACCAGTCGGGTATCAGGGCCAATGACACAATCCTCACCTACTGTCGTGCTTCCCTCAATAAAAGTAAAAGGGTAGATGGTCGTGTCCCGACCGATCTGCACCCCACGGTCCACAAAAGTAGATTGCGGGTCAACCACAGTAACTCCCGAACTCATTAGCTCCAAAAGAACCCTCGCCCGGATCACCCGATCCACCTCGGCCAGTTGGACACGATCGTTAACCCCAACTGCCTCGGCCTGATTTGCCAGAAGCACTGCGCCGACCGTCCTGCCCTCTGAGGCGTAGGCTCTAATAATATCGGTGAGGTAGTACTCTCCCTGGGCATTGGCCGGGGTAACTTTGTCCAAGGCCTCAAAAAGTCCGGCAGACTCAAAGCAATAAATACCGGTATTGATCTCCTGCACCTGCTTTTCTTGTGGGGAGGCGTCCTTTTGCTCAACAATCCTTTTCACTTGGCCTTGCCCGTCCCGGATAACCCGGCCGTAACCGGTTGGGTCCTCTACCTCGGCAGTCAGCACAGTGGCGACAGCTCCTGCGGCCCTGTGTGACTCCACCAGCCGAACCAGCGTATCAGGCTCAATTAGTGGCGTATCACCGCACAGTACCAGCAGCTGTCCGTTAAATTCCTTCAATAAAGGGCTCACCTGCAGCAGCGCATGGGCAGTTCCCAACTGCTGCTCCTGCAACACAACCTGTCCCCGGCCTTCCACCTCCCGGGCAACCAAATCAGCGCCAAAACCTACCACTACGATTTTCTGTTCCACCCCAGCGGCTGCAACAGAATCAAGAACATAAGACAGCATCGAATTACCGCAAATCTTATGAAGCACCTTAGGCACCTGCGACTTCATCCTGGTACCTTTACCCGCAGCAAGAATAACTGCCGCCAGACTCATCCGGCGACCTCCTTTTTGTCCTATTATAGTTAACAATAGGTGATTCCCTAAAATATGGTTTACCATGAGAATCTACATTATAAGCTTATTCAACAAAAAAATTTAATTTCCTCTCGCAATAGATAAAAAGAGCGCTTGAACTCCAAGTTGGTTGTAAATTTGCCCTGACCTAGAAAAGGCGGAAGGCAAGGAATGATACAACCATATCTGGGACCAAGAGCCCTTACTTCAATTATTTAATTAAATAGCCATAGTGTAGGCTTGAAGAACAGCAGATTGGATTAACTCACGGGCTATAGAAGTAATCGGGTGCGCTATGTCACGAAACTCTCCGTCCGGGGTTTTCCTGCTGGGCATCGCCACAAACAAACCTTTTTGTCCCTCAACAACCTTGACATCGTGAACAACAAAAGAATCATCCAAGGTAACCGAAACAATTGCTTTCATTTTTCCTTCTGTTAAAACTTTACGAACCCTGACGTCGGTAACTTCCACGAATTTCACCACCTTCCCGAATTTGGTTACCGCTTCCCGATAGCTATTTTCTGCAACAATTGGCAAATTCCTTCTTATTTCCAAAATTTTAAGAAAATAATTACTTTGTCATATTATTTCTGGTAAATAG
>JAQVOH010000041.1 GCA_028702695.1 Desulfotomaculaceae bacterium | reverse complement strand
TCTTCAGTAATTACCTGCCGGCCAAAAATTACCCCCTCACGGTAACTGCCATCCTGCTTATGCTCCTGTCAATGGGAGTAATTGTCCTGGCCATTCAAAAACTGGCTAGCATGCATAAGGGCGCTGCAGCCGAAATGTCTAAATAAGATGTCTAAAAGCAACGACCCACAAGTTTTTAACCTGTGGGTCGTTGCTTTACTGACTAGATTGGCCGTGTCTATTTCAATCAATTAATTGCAATATCACCGGCGGCATCGTTTGCAGGTTTTTGGCATCTACCACATGTATTACTGTTTCTTGGTGTTCGTAAAGCAATAACCTGCGCGCTACTGCTTCTTCTTCAGTTATGGGCAGACGAGAGAGCATTTTAAGTATATTGGAGTGGATAACATGTTGACTTAATTTTCAGGATTCTAAGTATACTGTTGGGTATACTTCAATTAATTCGGCCGACATGATCTTATACAGATAACCCGGAGGTTCAACCTTATTTCCGTCCCGACAGATTTAGCCCTTTTAACCTATTGTTAAGCCTGGCATTGATTGGCTTCGGTCTGTTTGTAATTTATGGGTTTATGACGGGGCGGTAATACCAAGTTTCTGAGATATAGCAGCCAACCCTTTTACGCCTTGATCCACACCTGCTCCCCACAGGAAGGCCGCAAGGTAATCCTGCAGGCCACCAAAGGTACTATTGGTAAAATACAAAGCCAGGAGACCGGCTGCCACTGCGCTGAAGAAGCTCAGCAAGAGCGCTGAAGCGTCAAAGAATGACCATAACCATTCAGTCCACCGCATTCTGCCCAAATCCAGTATGCGGGACATCCCCTTATGCATCAGGTCGTAGGCCACCTTCAACTTATCGGCACAGATATCACAAGCCAGTTTGATCCCTTCTGAAAACTTTCCCTTTGTCGGCACAGGCGCCGGGGGTGGTATGGTCGGTTGGTGATTGGCTTCCCAAAGCCAGTGCAATGTGGACCAACTGCGGTGAACCATGGCAGCAACATCGTGTGAGGTTAATGCTTGGGCAGAGGTAGCTGTCCACAGGTATCCCCGGGCACTGTTCAAGCTCGTGCAGCTTTTCTGGTATCTGGTCTGGTCTTCCGGGCTGGGCCATTGATTATAGCCGGACAGGGCACGACCATAACCCTCCGCTTCAATCAGTTGTTCATATATGGTTTGCCACTCGTCCACGAAGCTAGACCACTTCAATAACTCTGACTGCCGCGCTTTCAAGTGCAGGTCACTTTCGAACTCGTGGCCTGTGAGCTGTTCCATGGTATTGTCCACCAGGTGGGGTGTGTTTGTTTCCCAGTCATCCCGAAATAGCTCAACCAGTCTTTCATAGCTCCGGTAAAGTCTGAGCACCTGGTCGGTACGGAACTGCCGAAAGCTCTGGAATAATGTGTCGGCTTCTTGAAGATGGGTTAAAGCTTCTTGCAACTGCCCTTGTTCAGCCTCTAACTTCACCTTCTCCAATCGCTCACGGGCATGCTGGACAATGCTATAACCCACATATGGCTTCCCGGGGTTAGCCGCGTCAAATTCTTTGAAGTCCTCCTTGATTTTCTCATAAAGATTGGTCCGGCGGGTCTCCAATAGATGGCGGGGTTTCCAACTCGTTCTCACTATGGTCAAGAAGTAGGAGATAAGCACACCCGCCAGGATGCAGAGCGTTGGCCATGGCCAGAAGGGATCACCCTGTACGATAGTCACTTTTTTCCGGAGCAATGTGCCCTGGCCATCACTGATCACCAGCAAGGCGGCATACCGGCCTGCATCCACCTTGTTGCTGACCTCTACCCCAAGCCTGGCAGTGATCACAGACTTTGCCGGCAACTTCACGCCGGTTGGCGATACGAGCAGCATGGCGTTTATTCCCGGGCGGCTGCCTACTTCCGAAACCGGATCCACCAGGCTGACTGTCACGGTCAACGACTTTTCTGTATTGTTGACCAATCCGATGGTTAGCCCTTCATTTTTCAAGTCGTCCATCCGGTATACCACAGACTCCCGGTTGTCGATAAATTCAAGTGGTGGTGTTGTTGTTTCGACCGCCATAGATACATGCTGACACACCGCAAGTAAAATCAGTACCACACTCAAACCATACCAGAGGCATCCATACAACCGGTTCATTTCCAACCTCCTTTCGAGCTTATCACTCCCAGGTAACGAAACATGAGTCCCCTCTTCCTTTACTGCTAATTTTTTGAACGGTGAATTCGCACCATATTTTCATCGTGGTTCACAATTGGATAACTTTGTCTTGATTGCATAATTACACCTTATTAAACATTCTCCTGCATAGCAATGCCACAACACTTGAAATTGATAACATGAAAAGTTTATATACAAAAAAAAGCTCCAGGTTAACTTCACCCTGGAGAAGTACAAGAATAATCATACTTAGACAAAACAATAAAGAATTATATAAAAAACATCCCACACTACCAGCCACGGTTGTACTGGCCGGCGCATGGCGGCAGACTACCCTGCCTTCTTTCAACCTGGCGCGGGGTTCCATGATCGGCTCGCCGCATTCCGCACAGATGAGGGTATCAAATACACGCGCCATGGAGGGAAGCTCCACTTCTACTTGCGTGGCGCCGCTCCTGCGACATAAGGGGCTAAAAGAAATCAGTAATTCTTGATGGACAGCTTCAGCAGTCCCATTACGATGATTTTATGATTAACTAGGTAATATGTCAATATATGGATCGACAATATGTTTCAATAATATGGAATTGATTGAAACAGCATAATATCGTTTAGGTAGTGCCTCCCCTATGCAGCAGAACATCGTAATCTATATTTTCCACAAACCTCTTCTCCCTGGCTTCTTTAGCGCACAGCCGCATGATGTTAACCTTGTCACCTCCAGCAGGAGATTCCAACTTGAGCCTTTTTTCCGGATACCTGGAGTAACTGTAAATGAGGCTACCCCCCAGGGCATGAAACTTGCCGAAATCTCCCCACTGGTTGGCCACGGCCAGGTGCATCTGCTCCCCCAGTCTGGCCTCCCAAATAAACTTACTCTTGCGGTCTTCCCAAAGGGCTGGGACACAGAGGAGATCCGTACCCAATTTAGCTAAAGCATCAGCGCTTTCTGGAAACACCAGGTCGTAGCCGGCCAGCATACCGACCCTGCCGAAGGGAAGATCAAAGGTAGGAACCTCCCCTTCTCCTGCTTCAGCCCATCTTTGATCATACGGAGAAAGATGGACTTTTCTATATTTCCCCCTCACTCCACCGGGACCAAGCAAAACACAGCTGTTATATAATTTTCCGGCGTCTCTTTCCGCCATTCCCAGGACAATAAAAATATTTTTTTCTTCAGCCTTCCGGGTAAACGCCTTAGTCGCAGGACCGGGAATTTCTTCACACCACTTCGCCGCCTCCTGCTTTCTAAAAATAATTCCCGTCGTGGCTAATTCCGGGAGGACAAGCAGGTTGAGCGTCAATCCTTCAGCTGCAGCCGTTGCTGCGGCTTCATCGATAAGCTTTAGCATTTTCTCCATATTAGCCGGTGGCTCACCGGATACAGGCCGGAATTGCAAGGTAGCAACCGTAAAATCCACCGGTTCCGGCAAACCGAGCAAAAACTCAGGATTAAAATGAGAAAAGGTATCCAAAGATATGTTAGCGTAACAATGAGGTCGCCTGCGGCCCAGGATATCCTCTGCCGCCGACGAAATAAACTTCCCGTTTTTAAGAGGCAGCATACCGTAAACAATACTGTCGTCCGTTGAACTAACTTGCTTGACTGCGCCGCCGCCGGTATCAACTATAAAAGACTCAGCAGAACAGCAATCCATGCTCTGATCCTTTCCCGTCCGGTTGCAAACCAGGACATAAATCCCGTTTTCCGCCGCCCGCGCCCGCCAGAATTTTTCCGGATTTTGATAGTCAGAAGGCCAGTTGGCCGGCACGAGCAAAAGCCGGGCTCCTTTCAAGGCAGCTACCCTGGCCGGTCTATAAGAATAGGCGTCGGCACAAATCACTACCCCCAACTTACCGAACTCCGTCATTGTTACCATTACGGGGAGGTTGCCCCTGGCCGCCCACAAGTTTTCTCTAAAAGCAGGCACCACCTTGCGGCACCTGCCCAAAACATGTCCTTTTGGTCCAATTAAAGCAGCCGCATTATAAAATATTCCTGTCTTGGGATCCACCTCCGGTAAACCTATGCAGATATAACACTCATACTTTTTCGCAATTCGACCAAATGCCCTGGTTGTCGGCCCGGGAATGGTTTCTGTCAGTGGAGCAATATCGTCTCTGCTTTCAAAAGCATAGCCGGAGGTAGCCAATTCTGTATTTAGGATAATCCGCGCACCGGAGCCAGCAGCCATTTCATTTAAGGACAACAACTTAGCAAGGTTTTTCTCCTTATCCTTCCAGTGGATAACCGCGTGAACCAGCGCCACTTTAACTCCTTCTCCGTACTTTCCCTGCCCATCTTCTTTATCCCACATAATTTCATCCTTTCAGATGCTTTAAGCTACATTTTCTTTTTCTAAAGCCTTATGCCCTTTTTGTCAAAGATTTTAAAAAGTAAGAATGCGGCAAGACCAATTGCAGCAACGCCAATCAACCATAAATAGGCGACATTTAGTTTGCTGTCCGGTTTCAATTTTAATAGTAATATTTCGCTTCCCGCGCTCCCCTCAATTCCTTTTTTCCCCGCCATAACATAGCCGCCATCTACAGACTGTAAAATAGCGTAACCGCTGCCGGTACCATCTATTGTTTTCTCCCAAACAGGGACGCCATTTTTATTTGTTTTAACCACGTAAAGCTCGTAGCCATCCCCCGCGGATTCTTTTTTACCCGTCAGGATATAACCGCCGTCTTTCGTCTGACCGGCAGAATAGAACGAGCTTACGCTTTTGTTTCCGTATGTATTTTCCCAAAGCCAATTTCCATCAGGGTCAACTTTTATCAGCTCCGCCGCAAATCCGCCCCCCTGGTCACTGATAATTTCCTTCTCACCGGCAATTAAATAACCGCCGTCGCCGGCTTTCAGCAAAGACCAGCCGTACTCCGAACCATTGCCCCCGTATGTTTTCTGCCAGATCATTTTTCCGTCGCCGTCCGTCTTTAGAAGATATACGTCAGGATTGCCGGCGCCAAAAGACTCTGCATTTCCCGCGATGAGATACCCTCCGTCATCAAGCTGTAAAACAGCGTAGCCGCAGTCGGAACCTGCCCCGCCATAGGTTCTTTCCCAGATCTTATTACCGTAAATATCCAGTTTAATCAGGTAAACATCATAGATCCCCGCCCCAAAGGATTCCGTTCCCCCGGCAAGGATGAAACCACCGTCTTTTGTCTGCTGAACCGACCAGGCATAGTCGCAGCGCTCTCCGCCGAATTCCTTTTCCCAGATCAGTTCACCTTTCTCATCCGTCCTCACCACGTATACATCATGGTCGTACCCGTGCTTGGATTTGGTCTCACCGGCAAGGACGAAGCCACCTTCGCTGACTTCTTTGACACAGTGGCAGTCGCTGTAGCCATTGCCCCGGTATGTTTTCAGCCATAACCTGTTAACGCCGCCGTCGTACCTGGCGAGGATAACGTCGGAACCTACCTGATTCGACTCTGTCCAGCCGGTTAGAATATATCCTCCATCTTTTGTCTTTTCTACAAAGTGTGCCTCTCCTTTTTCAAAAGTACTGAGCCACTCCACCTCAGGAGTTTTAGCGGAGTTTGCCTGCTCCCGCTCAACAAAAAAAAGTTCTTGCGCGCTAAGGCAAAAGAACAGTGAGAATAAAAAAAACAACAACTTTCTTCTCATATTCAACATTTGCCCCCTTATAAATTTTCCAGATATTGAACGTCCATTTTTTTGCGGAAGTATCTTAATATCTTCACCGTCTGATACCCCAGGGCCGCGCAAAAAAGCAGGTTGCCTGCAGCACGCAGGGAATCAAAGCTAAAACCGGCCGCCCAGAGGAGAAAATAGGTCTTAAATGTCAGCGGGCGCATAAAGACGCTCCACTGCCAGATATCCATGATAGCGCCGTAAAGATAGCCCCAAAAAAAGCAAAGAACGGTTAGTGTGGTATTTCCCGCCCTGGGAAATATAACACCGAACACCGCTCCAGAAACACCCACCAGCCCCCAGCAAATCATCTGCCAGGGCGTCCAGGGACCCTGACCATTAAAGAAGTTGGAAATTAAAGGGGTCATTGCGCCTACAAAGAACCCAACCCTCGCACCATATACAAACCCCGCCAATTCCACCAAAAACATGGTAGGTTGCAGAAAAAGCAGGCCAACACCTGTCACCGCCCTGCCTGCCGTACACAAAGCAGTCAACATAGCAATGACTGCTACCTGCCGCGTGCTAAGTTCTCCTTTTTTCTCCATGCCCAACATGAGCAAAACAATGGAAAAAATTCCAATCAGTGTCGTGTAAAAGCCCCAGTTCGTGCCCATCAGGCTCTCATCCTTGCTCTATGTGACGTACTTGTCTTGCCGTGGATAAGAGGAAATATTTTGTCCTTCGCCTCGGCTAAAGTGAGTACTCCCTCGCAGAAACCCCGGCACATCTTGCCTATCTGGGGAGAATAGAATACTGACTTGCCCAATACATTATGCTTTTCTCCATCACTGACAATTCTGCCCAGAAACATCATTACCACCCTTACGGCAAATTCAGCGGCAAATTCTACATCGTGGGTCACCACAATTACCGTACTGCCTCTTTCTGTCTCTTTTTGTAAAATTTCACCCAGTTCTGCCTTTAGGAGAAAATCAACCCCTCTGGTCGGCTCATCCAGAATGATCAATTTCGGCCGGGTAACCAGGACCGAAGCCAGGGCAACCCTTTGCCTTTCTCCACTGCTCAATTCCCGGGGGTTTGTTTTACGGCAATCCGCAAGGTGAAATCTTTCCAGTATTTCATCGATAACAGATACATCCTTGATATCAAAGTTCTTCAGAGTAAAGAGGAGTTCATCTTCTACGGTGTCCTGGAAAAGATAATCATTGGGATTTTGGGACAGGTAGGCGGTAAACCTTCTAATCTCTTTAAACCCGTTCCTGCTCACATCTTTCCCCAACACCTGCACCCTGCCCCGGCCCGGCTTAAGCATACCTGTTATATGTTTGAGCATGGTCGACTTGCCCGCGCCGTTTTCGCCCAGGATGACCACAAACTCCCCTTCTTTTATGTCAAGATTGACGTCTTTTAAAACCTCCTGCCCCCCCGGATAAGCAAACCACAGTTTTTGCAAACTAACCACGCTCTTTTGTTCCGTTAAGTTTGCAGTTTGAAGATTTTTACAGCCCAAATCGCATTGTATCTCACCGGTGGAGTATTTTTCTTTAAAGTAAGGACCTAAAAATTTTCTGCCTTCCTTCACTGTTATGGGCACCGAAGGGAGATCAAGACCTGCAAAAAACCTGGCCACCGGCGGGACAAAAGGCATATCCCTTATTACTACGTCCCGGGCAATTTCCTGAGCCCTTCCATCATAGGCGATTTCGCCTTTTTCCATAAGCAGGACCCGGTCCGCCAATTGAAAGCACCGTTCCAGCCGCTGCTCGATCATAATCACCGTAAAACCCATTTCCTCATTAAGCCGCTTGGCCAGATTCAGGATTTCTTCCGCTGAGACAGGATCCAACTGGGATGTGGGTTCATCAAGCACAAGGACACGGGGCTGCATGGCTAGGACTGAAGCCAGCGCCAGCTTTTGTTTCTGTCCGCCGGAGAGATTGGCCGTAAAAGCCTCGCTAATCGGCGCCAGATTCATGAAGCTGATCACCTCGGCAATCCGGCGTAACATCTCTTCAGGACAGAGGCCCAAATTCTCCAGGCCAAAGGCAATTTCCGCCTCCACATAGGTCTGCACTATCTGTTTCTCAGGATCCTGGAAGACCAAGCCTACTTCCCTGGCCAGTTTCCGCCGGTCTATTGTTCTGATATCCTTATCATTAAAGAGAACCTTCCCGCCGACCTTACCCCCATAAAAATCAGGGATCAGGCCCGCCAGCACCCTGGCCAGCGAGGACTTGCCCGAACCGGAGCCACCCGCCACCAGAATAAATTCCCCTTCTTCGATTTCCAGATTTAAGTTCCGCAAGGCGGCTTTTTCAGTTTCAGGATAATAATAGGTTAGATTTTCGACTTTAAAAAGCGGCAATAATTCCACCCCTCGTTCAAAATAAGCGGCATGGACAGATAAAAAAGGACAACTGATAGAGCAATAAGTGTTGTACTGTCTTTGATCAGGAAGTCTGCCTCCGGATAAAAGGTGTATAGCCCGCACCCATATCGTAATCCCCAGATCGCTGCTGACAAAGCCAAAAAGCTGCCGCCTGTACAGATGATATCCCTGGGTCTCAGCATATTCCGGCTGTAAACTGAACGCTTGCCGCTCCCAAAAGCCCTTGCCTGCATGGATTCAGCAATCTCCATGGAACCTTCCAGGGAAGATAAAAGCAGAACATTATATAGACAGGAGTACTTTCTTGCTTTCTCCCACAGACTTCCTTCGTCAAAATCGACACCGCGAAACTGCTGTACTTCTTTTATCCTTTTCAAGTCCCTGACCATGGTGGGAAACATTCTCGTGGATAAGGCAATCATCAGGACTGATTTGCCGGCCACTCTTGAAAAAAGTTTCAAAACCCTGTCTGGGTTGATCATCTGGTTATAAAGACAAAATATGCTGATCAGGACCAACAGTCTGATACCTGAAGCAGCTCCATAATACATGGCTTCCATTGATATATTGAGCTTGCCCAGATAGGGCACTGCCGGTCCGTGCCAGATGATCGTTGCGCCGCTCCTGATAACCAGGGGGTTGATGATCATGACCATAAGCATTAAAAAGACACCTGCTTTCAAAAACCCCTCCCACGCCTCCATTCCGTCTACTCCTCTGATTAAAAAGGCCAGGAGAAAAAGCAGGGCTAAAAGGTAAAGGGGATTTTCATAAAGCAGACTGAGCACAAGAAAAACGCAAAGGTACACCAGGACTGCAGCAGGGTGGAAGCTCTGCAGGAAAAAACCTTTTTCCTGATAAAAAAGCTTGTCAAACACTTTGGCGCTCCTTTATTTTTTCTGAACCAGGTCTCCCCATTGGGGACGGGGCTGCTCCATGCTATTGCTGTACCACCAGATCACTTTATCACCCGTTTTAACTGGATGTTTATCAGCCATATGCATGGGTATATCGCCGTTCACTGAATACATCCAGCCTGACACGCCGCTGTTGGCCTGCCCGCAAATGGAAGATACAAAGTCAGGCCAGGTTGGCATCGTAGAATAAGGAAGGCCCGTGGCGTCAAGGGCGCCCATGGCGGTTATTCCCCATTTATTGTCCTTTCTCACAACAACCTTTCCGGCACTATAAAGGGATTCGCCTTCTTTCCCCACAACGGCAATCCCCACCATGCAACCGCTCTCAGGCGTAACAGCAGGTGAACTATCGCTTGCAGCCTCAGGAGGCGCCGCACTTTCCCGGGAATTGTTGTTTGACGTGGCAACCTGCTGGTCCGGTACCGGTTTGTCTTGCTTTACTTCATTTATTATTAGGCTCTGATCCGGATTGGAAGCAGTCTGATCTGCTGCGCCGATCTGCTCTCCAGCATTGGGAGCGATGACTTCCGCCTGCTGATATTGCTGCTGGGAATTAAAAACTTTCTGCATGTAAAGCGCCGGTACGATCGCCGCTCCCAAAACAACCAACAAAGCAATTAAATAAGTGAGTTTACGCTTCATCCAATCTCCTCTTTTAAAATGCAAAACATAGCATTTTCATCTTACTCTATAACCGGCCGGCCATTAACTTATGGACGATAAAGCGAGGTGATGCCCGCTTCATCGTCCATAACTGTCCTTTTCTTAAGCTCAATTTTCGCTTATTGTCCTGGCTGCGGCAGCTTTTGCAATACCCGGTAGAGCACCACTGCGGCTTCCGCCCGGGTGGTATTGCCCAGCGGCACAAACTGACCGCTCTCCCGGCCGGTTATTAACCGCTCCCTGGTCATCAGGGACACAAAAGTACGTGCCCAGGGAGAGACATCGCCGGAGTCGCTATAGCCGGCCAGTAATTGAACCGTATCGTCGTCGCTGATGGTAATATCCAGGCCGTTCTTAGATATAAACCGGACCATCATGACCGCCATCTGCTCGCGGGTGACCGGCTCATCCGGCGCAAAGCTTTTTTCGGACGTCCCGTTAATTAGGCCGGCAATGGTTGCTGCGCCTACCACACCCCGGTACCAGGCTTCGGCAGGTACGTCGCTGAAGCAGTCCGCCCCGCCGGGATCGGCCGTCAGGCCGGCCATGCGTACCAGGATGGCAGTAAATTCAGCCCTTGTAATCATTATCTCCGGTGCAAATTCATTGTCGCCTACACCGGACACGTGTCCATTTGCAGCCATGAACTCAATTTCCTTCTGTGCCCAGTGCCCGGCAATATCCTTGAAGGGCTGACCTCCAGGCTGGGAAACAATTTCGTTAACCAGGGCAGGCTGGCTGGTTGACTGACTGCCACCACCACCTCCCCCGGAAGAATCCTCTTCCTCAAGATCGTCCCATTGGGGGGGCTCCTGCTCCATGCTCTTACTGTAATAAAAGATGATCTTGTCATTATCCTTGATATTGTAATTATCAGCGCCGGCACTTGGAATTGAACCGTTAACGACATACATCCAGCCGGCCAACCCGCTGTTTGCCTGTCCATCGATTGAATCTACCAGATAGCCGTATGACCATGAGGAGGTATGATAGGAAATACCGGAGGCGTCCAGGGCGCCCAGGGCGGTGAGACCCCATTTATTTGTTTCATACACGGTTACTTCAGACGGGCCGTATAAAAGTTCGTTATTCATCCCCACTACAGCCAGGCCAACGGTCTTTTCTGTCCCACTCCCTCCACCACCACTGGAAGAAGAATTTACAGTCAAAGCGGCTGAAGCCGTAAGCCCGCCGTAAACAGCCTTAACTACCGTCTGCCCGGCTTCTAGAGCGGTGACCAGGCCGCTATTGTCGACGCCGGCAATGCTGCTGTCGGCTACAGACCACTGCGCGTACTGCGTTACGTCAGTTGTCCCGTAAGTATTCTGCCATACCGCTTCTAACTGCTCTGTACCGCCTACATTCAAGGTCGCGCTGGATGGATCAAGGTAAAATTGGGTCTCCAATAAATTATAGGCACAAAGGGCCCAGGTGGCATCCATGATGTTTTTTGACGTGCCGAAGCTCCCGTCAGCGTTAAGGGCATTGTTCATCAGATAGTCAACGGCAGTTTCCCCTTCGCTGCTTTCCCAGTCGGCAGTGTCCATGCCCAGCGTCTTTAAGGCCACAATAACTTCCGCAGTGTCTATAACCGGATCGTCCCAGCCTCCCACATTGAAGCTACCGTCAGCTTGCTGCTGACTTTTCAGCCAGCTGCACCCGTCATCGATGGCGTTTTGTACTTGGCTGTCACTTTTGTCCGGGTCCAAATAATTTAGCGCCCGCACTGCTTCGGCCGTGGTCATAAAGTCGGGATAAAAAGTTCCGCCAAATGTACCGCCAAAACTTCCATAGTTCTGGTCACCGGCTGTTGTATTCTGTGCCCCTAAAATGCTTTCCTTAGCGTAGTCTATATTTATTTCACCAACAGAATCCACCCTGCCTAAAAGATCATAGGCCGGGATATCGCTGTACAGGTTGCTGTCAAAACCCGTACTGCTCTGTCTATTTTTCAAAACCTGCACTAATTGGTCAGCCAAATCATCTCGTCCCAGCGATTTTGCAGCCGCCAGATCCTGCGCCAGGAGCTTGGCGGAAGCTTTGGACGGGTCTGCGGCGTTTGCTATGTCGCCATATACCTCACTTAATACCGCATCCTTAAGATCCTCACCAATATACTCCCAGGTGCTGACATCAACATCTGCCTGGTTTAAGACATAAAGGGCATAAGATCCTACCCCGCCATCGGAATTGTTTACCCCGTTTGTTGTGTAGTCGTTGCAGAGAAACTGCACGGCGCTATTCGCCGGCGAGCCTGCCCCCCCTGTTGTATTAGCGCTGACCACGGGTATTAATAGCATTATGGTCATCAACACAGTAAGCAACAAGCTTAGCTTTTTAACAATTTTTTTACCCTTATACAATCTTCTAACCTCCCCAATTTATTTTGTCTCAAGCTGATCTGCCAGTCGTAAAATCATGGATGCCGCTTCCGCCCTGGTCACCGGGTTTTCCGCCTGAAAAGTCCGGTCAGGATATCCTCCGGCAATCCCTTTGGCGTATACTAGTCCAATAGCCCCCCTGGCCCACTCAGGAAGCTGGTCTGCATCCGTAAAATCCAAGGTTTTCAGCGCTGCCTGATCTAATTTCTTTTCAATAATCCGGACTATAATGACTGACAATTCGGCGCGGCTTATCTGTCTTTCTCCTTCAAAGGTGAATAAACCGTCAGGCTGTGGACAGCCTGAGATAAGCCCCTCTCTCATTGCTACGGCTATGTCCCCCTTAACCCATTGGGGAATATCTGCGGCGTCTTTAAACTTTTCACTTGTCATTTGCAATTCTTGCATTGATGCCGGCTCCGGCTTTAACAACCGCACCGTCATGGCGGTTATTTCATTGCGTGTCACCTGATCCTCTGGCTTAAAGGCTCCGTCGGGATAACCCGATAGTATGCCTTTCCCGGCCAAACAGCAGATAGTATTTTCTGCCCAATGGCCGTGAATGTCTATATAAATCTCCGAACTGGGCTGTATCTGTAAATCCGGCTGCGTACCTGCTATCCCGTTTAAAGCCAGGCATGTCCAAAGAGTCCAGGTGGCATCCATAGTGTTTTGTGACTCACCGAAGCTTCCGTCAGGATTGAGCGCGCTATTCATGAAATAATCAACGGCGCTCTTTCCTTCACCGCTCTGCCAGGTCCCGGGGTCCATCCCCAGCGTTTTCAAGGTTACAATTACTTCACAAGTGTCTATGAGTGTGTCGTCCATACCGGCCATAAAGTTGCCGCCGGCTTTTTGCTGGTTTTTCATCCACCCGAGTCCGTTATTGATGGCCTCTTGTATTTGAGCGTCACTCTTTTCGGGATCCAGGCAATTAAGAGCCCGTATTGCTCCAGCTGTGGCCATGAAATCAGCATAATACTGGTCATTTTCCGATGAACCCCAACTGCCGTAGTTTGCATCTTTTGACTTGATATACTGTTCCCCCAGGATATATTCCTTTGCCTGACCGGTATTGATCCGGCTGATAAGTCCAGTCCTGCTTAAAAGCTCGAAGGCCGGCACATTGCTGTATATACTAAATAGCCCTGCATCATCAAACCCTTTGCTACCCTGCTTGTTTTTTAATAGTAGAATCAATTGGTCCGTTAAACTGTTTTGGCTGAGTGCATTCATGGCCGCCAGGTCCTGGGCAAGGCACTTGGCAGAAACTTGATCGGCATTTGCTATGTCGTTTTTAACTGCGCTTATAACCGCATCCCTAAGACTGGTTTCGTCATGCACCCATGCACTGATATCAACACCTGCCCCGGTTAAAACAAAAAGGGCATAAGAGCCCACCCCTGCATCAGAATTAATTATGCCATTATTTGCATATTCATTACCAAGATAATGAACTGCCTGATCCATCGGATATGAATTTGCTGCCTCTGCCCGGCCATATGTAACAAAAAACGCCGGCAAACCAATTAAAAAACAAACCGTTATAATTAAGCTTACGAGTTGTTGGTCAAAATTTTTCGCTCTCATAGATAAAAATTACCTTTCTAAAATTACATTATTAAAAACAAAAAATCCCTTCTTCATACCGGAAAATCTGCTTGCCGTCATCGTTATTATGCTATTTATACCGGTCTCTACCTGACCTTCAGTACCGCCACCACGCCTGCTGCAAAGAAAACTGTAGCATAAACAACCAGTACTGCAAGAGAGAGCGGTATTATTCCTTGTCCGGAGGCGAGTGCCCGCAGTAAATAACTGGCGTGAGTAAGAGGCAAGACATCGATAATATAGCCGAAAACTTTCGGTAAGCGATCCGGTGAAAAGAAGGTGCCGCATAAAAAAGACATGGGTAAAATTACAAACGTGGAGAAATTGGCCATGTCTTCGTGAGAATTGACAACCATGGCGGCCACCACTCCCAGGGCTGAGAAAAGTAAACAGGTAAGCAGGACTACCATTAAAAACCAACCATTTACAACCAGGTGCGTCCCAAACAGGAAGGCCAGCGCCAGGATAATCAGGGAATCGACCAAGCCGCGCACGGTCCCGGCCAGCACCTTGCCCAGCACCAGGGCACTGGAGCTAATCGGGGCGAGCAGATATTCGTCCAGGGTCTTGTAGTAGAGACGGCTCATGTTGAGGTTAACGCCCACGGCACTAAAACTGGTATTCATAGCGCTCAGGGCAACAATCCCGGGCACGATGAATTCCATGTAATTGCCTCCGTTCATCTGAATGCTCCTCCCCATCCCCCAGCCGAAGGCCACCAGGTAAAGCAGTGGGCCGACCAGACGGGAAGTGAAAAATTTGCCAAGGGTGCGTTTCAAAACTATCATTTCCCGCCAGAATACAGTGTAAAAATCGATTTTTAAGCACCTACCCTACGCCCGGTCAGTTCTACGAAGACATCTTCTAAATTAGCTTCCCTGATCACCAAATTCGCTGAGAGATTCCCGGCATATCCAAGGGCCTGTTCCCGGCCGGCGAAAAACCGGTATTCAGTATCACCGCAGTTTAAAGTCTCAACCACTATCTCACCTACCTTTTTTTTTAACTCTGTAGGCGTGCCCAACGCAATTAACCTGCCACGATCCATAATTCCTACCCGGTGGCAGAGAACCTCGGCCTCTTCAATGTAATGAGTGGTCAGCAATACGGTCATACCTTCGCTGTTCATTTTTCTGATTAAATCCCATATTTTGCGCCGTGCCTGGGGATCAAGCCCGGCAGTAGGCTCATCCATAAATAATATGCCGGGGTGATGCATCAAGGCACGGGCAATCATCAGCCGTCTCTTCATGCCGCCTGACAATTTGTCCGCCAGGTCATGAGCACGGTCGGTCAATTCCACAAAGGCAAGGAGTTCTTGCATTCTCTGCTGCCGCTCAGCCCTGGGCATTTTATGCAAACACCCGTGAAGCTCCAGGTTCTCCCATACCGTAAGCTCAAGGTCCAGATTCATGTGCTGGGGAACCACGCCGATTTCCTTTTTGACTTTGCTTAAATCGCCTGTTGTTTCATAGCCGTTGATTAACACGCTTCCACCAGTTGGTTTGGTGAGCATGGTCAGCATTCTGATGGTTGTGGTTTTACCAGCGCCGTTTGGCCCCAATAAGCCGAAAATCTCCTCATTGTCAATTTTCAAATCAAGACCGGCGACGGCCTGAACATCGCCATACTTTTTGGCCAACTGACTTAATTCAATAATCTGTTCGTCACCCCCTAAACTTGCCTGAATAATGTCAATCTGCATGATGATGCGGGGAGCACCGGTATGCGAGAGTATGGGTATGGCAGCTCTATGTAATTACTAATTATTTTAAAAGGGGTACCCATTCATTAATGAACAGGTAAAACTACAGGAGGAGATATCAACATAAAAAACCCGGCCTCATCCGTTAAGAGGCCGGGTTTTCAAAGGTTATACCTTTAATAAACACAACTAAAGCCCTGTCCTTTCCACGGAAGGCGGCGCTATTGACCAGGCAGGTCTCCTGACTTGTGGATCACAGCATATCTCCCGCCTTCCCGGATTTATAAACCCAGTGGCATTTTGGGAGTTGCTCCCCACTTACAGTGGCCAGACCGTCCGGGATTTTCACCCGGTTCCCTTTTTACCTCCGCTCTTCGGAGGAACCTGGACAAAATTATTTAGTTACCCATATTTAAACACTTTTTAGTTATTGTGTCAATTATTTATTATTTATGTTATTGGATTTTTAACCATAGCAGGCAGACGGCATATCTTGCATTACCTTTCAATTCCATCACGGGCGGGGACGTTCTTAACATAATAATGTTTTATTTCTAACATTTCTGTTACCAGGTCCGCCGCGTCAATAACCTCTTGCGGAGCATATCTGCCGGTAAATATTACTTCAACGTGATCAGGTTTGGAGTTGATAATTTCTAACATTTCTTCAACTGTAATAAGATTAAAGAAATGAGTGGTATTTATTTCATCAAAAACAATTATATCGTATTCACCTGAATTCATGGCTTTTTTAGCTTTTTCAAGCCCTTCCCGGGCCATTTTGACGTCCTCTTCCCGAGGTGGATTCTGCACGTGAATAAAAGTGTCCTTACCGTACTGTTCTATTGTTATATAAGGCTTGCACATCTGGGCTGATTTTAATTCGGAATACTCTTGACCTTTCATAAACTGGCCAATATACGTTTTTAGCCCGCGGCCCATAGCACGGAAAGCCAGACCCAGGGCAGCCGTCGTTTTACCCTTGCTGTTGCCGGTATAAACCTGCACATATCCTTTTTGCAAACCAGATGAACCCGCCATTCTAATACCTCCCCGTAAATTGAATAGCAACAAATGAAAATCCCGGCTTTCCAAAAGAAAATCCGGGATTTGACGCTGCCAGTAATATGACAGTTCAAAACACGCACCTTTCCCTGGAAAGCGCTATGTTTAATAAACAGGTTTCCTGACTCACGGGTCATCGTCGCTTCCGCCTTCCCAGACAAATATCCAGTGGCTTGTGGAAGTTACTACCCAACATACAGTGGCCGGACCGTCCAGGGTTCTCACCTGGTTCCCTGACAATATTTTATTTAGCAATCAACTGGTTCATGTAAGGTAATGGCATAAATATTAATATATGTATTATATAATAATTTCATTATTATGTCTATGGTTTCAATTACAAACATTATTACTACAATATTCCGCAATTCTTGGTATTCCCCACAACAGCCATGGCAATACTGCTCCTTGCCGTGTCATATACTCTAAAAATAATCTCGGCGCGACTAGGATTTCTATACACCTTCCAATACCTGCACATGAGGTACTCTTTACCTTTATGCTTGATAAACCCTTCTACATCCTCTACCGGGATGCCCAGAAATATACCTACCTCATGAGGACATAGCTCCTTAAATCTTTTCTTTAACATTTGGAGCTTCTGTTCCAAGGTCACTGCTTCCCCATAACCCATTCTTCTTAAAAATTGCAGATTACGCTCATTATTAACAAATAACTCAAGCATTGCTCTCCTGTAAAATAGTACCAGTACATTCCCATCTCCTTCTTTAAGCACGAAGTATTGTAGTTTAAGTTCTTCGCATATCTCCCGGCCGTACCGCTGCCATAATAACATATTACCTTTTACCTTATTATTAAAGGCGATAAGTGAAGAAGGTTTTTTGCCCATTACCGTTGGGGCAGCTCCAAAGGCAATGAAAAAGGTCATATACTCTTTTCCTTCCATCCTGTTTAAGGCTTCTATAAACTGCAGCTTAAGCTCTTTATCCAGTATAATAAATCCCCCGTTGTGGTCAGTTTTCTTTCAGAAAGAAGTCAATTTCATTCTTCCCTCCCACTCCCTCATCCATTCGACGTCACCCCAACCATAGGAACCAAGTAAACTCGTCCAGTTAAAGCTAGACATCGAGACTTCGGTGGGGAATCTACCCCCACCGAAGCGGAAAAAGGAACTCCCACTTATAGAAGTGGGAGTCTTAGAATTGGATAAAACTAAAGGCGTTCCTGCAGGGTTTTCTCTCTCCATGTACCTACAAATATTCATCCTTTATATTACTATAATATGACAATAGATAATAAGGGGATTTAGGAAGGCTGTTAATTAAAAATTTGTTCTTGACAAAGCGGCAAATAAAAGGTTATCTTAAGAGTAGTCAATGAGAATGATTATCATTTTCATTGACTACTCTTAAGATTTAGGCTTGATTAACTTTCTCTACCGTTTAGTTAAGGAGGTGTCATCATGACCGGGACCTTTGCCATATCTTCGTCTATGCAGGACTACCTGGAAGCAATACTGAACCTGTCCGAAAAAGATGGTCTGGCTAGGATTACCGATATAGCCAATATGTTGAGCATCGCCAAGGCGAGTGTATCCCAGACTATTAGCAACCTGAAAGACCTGGGACTGGTAGTGCAAGAAAGATATGGCCCGGTTGAATTAACCTGCGCAGGCAGGGAATTGGCGGTTAAAGTACGCCACCGGCACCGCACATTGAGAAAATTTCTCGTTGAGGTGCTGGGAGTCAATCCTAGAATTGCCGAAAAGGACGCCTGCCTGATGGAACATGTGGTCAGCCAACAGACCCTGGAAAAGCTTGTGGAATTTATGGAGATAACCGGTAAAACAGAAGGAGGCGCTGGGGCTGGCATCTCCTCCAGGCCGGGTGCCGTGGAAAACCTGATATGGGACGAAGGAAGGGAGGCAAAAGTATTGAGATCGGTTAATACCAGGGCTCTCAGCGAGTTACAAACCGGAGAAAAAGGCAAAGTGCTTCGCACTACTGCGAAAGGGCCTGTTCACCGCCGGATTCTGGAAATGGGTGTTACGCCGGGTACAGAAATCTGCGTGAAAGGCGTGGCCCCTCTAGGAGATCCTATTGAGATATTGGTGAGAGGTTATCGCCTGAGCCTCAGAAAAGAAGAAGCCGCTACTATCTTTGTGGAGGTGGTGTAGCCATGGGTGGTAGTGTTTTGCCCCTTGGATTTCTCCAGGTAGGCCGAGACGCCGTCGTCAGGGAACTCGGCAATGGAAGGAATTTAACCCAGAGATTATTAGAAATGGGTATTGTTCGCGGTACCAGGGTAAGGATTATCAAAAACGATATGGGTGGCCCGCTGATTATTTCTATCGGGGATGGGCGACTGGCTATCGGTCGGGGGATGGCTTTGAAAATTTTAGTAGAAGAAGAAAGTAAAGCATAATTTTTTTAAAAAAGTGTTAGTCTAGACTAACTATCAGGAGGTAGTTTCCGTATGGAAGCGGCGCAAGCCATAGAAAATGAAAAGCAGATTGTGGTGGCTCTGGCTGGAAACCCTAACTCTGGGAAGACCACAATCTTTAACAGCTTAACGGGATCGCACCAGCAAGTGGGCAACTGGCCCGGCGTAACGGTTGAAAAAAAGGAAGGACAACTTGTCTCCGAAGGAAAAGTGATCCGGGTGGTGGACCTACCCGGGACATACAGCCTTGGAGCTTACTCGGAAGATGAAGCGGTTGCCCGCGATTATATTCTTTTTGAAAAACCTGACGTGGTAATCAATATCGTTGATACTACTAACCTCGAACGCAACCTTTATCTGACCACACAGCTTTTAGAGATGGGGGCCAATGTAGTAATCGCCCTGAACATGTCTGATGAACTGAAAGCAAAACAGATAGACATTAATGTGGCCAAGTTCTCCGAGCTATTAGGCATACCGGCAGTCCAGACGGTAGGCACCCGCAACCAGGGGACGAAAGAACTGGTGCTACAGGCTTTACAAGCGACCGGGAATAAAAAACCACGAGTTGTTCAAATCAACTATGGTAAAGAAGTGGAAACTGAACTGGCTGCCCTGGAACAAGATATCTTGTCTAACCGGCAATTGACGGAAAATTTTGCTTCCCGGTGGCTGGCGGTTAAGGTGCTTGAGGGCGATCAAGGCATCCTTAAAGGACTGGCAAAGTATTCCGGCCTGGATCGTCTGCTGGTCCGGCGAGCTGAAGCCGTCAAACGACTGGAGGGACTTTTAGGGGAGGATATAGAATCCCTGATCGCTGACAAACGCTACGGCTTTATCGGCGGCTTGGCCAAAGAGGTCGTGACGCGGCGGCAGACGACCGAAGAACGGTTTTCTATGTCCGATAAGATCGACCGTATTGTTACCAACCGCTACCTGGGGATTCCGATCTTCTTATTAGCTATGTGGACCATGTTCCAATTCACCTTTAAAGTGGGCGACCCCTTTATCGGCTGGATTGAAACCTTCTTTGAGTGGTTTGGTGGAGTGGCAGGAGCGTGGTTGGAGAGCGCCGGCATGCCCGAGCTCTTAATGTCATTGATAGTTGACGGCATTATTGGGGGTGTGGGCTCTGTCCTGGTCTTTATTCCCAATATATTTCTGTTATTTTTTGCTATCTCAATTTTGGAAGACAGCGGGTACATGGCTCGCGCGGCGTTCATCATGGACCGGCTTATGCACACCCTCGGATTACATGGCAAGTCCTTTATCCCACTTTTGATCGGCTTCGGGTGCAACGTCCCGGCTGTCATGGCCTCCAGAACTTTAGAAAATAAAAGAGACCGGTTGATCACCATCTTAATCACGCCACTGATGTCCTGCACGGCACGGCTGCCTGTCTACATCTTGTTTGCGGGAGCGTTTTTCAGCGCAAACCAGGGGTTGATAATCTTCTCGCTTTACCTTCTGGGGCTAGTGCTGGCTATCCTGATGGGGATGCTGTTCAAGCGGTTCTTGTTTAAAGGGGGTACCTCCCACTTTGTCATGGAATTACCACCTTACCGCGTACCCACCCTTAAAAGTACCTTCATCCACATGTGGGAGAAGGGCAGTTCCTTTATCCGTAAGGCTGGGACGATTATTTTCGCAGTAGTGGTCCTGGTCTGGGTACTGTCGAACTTGCCCGTTGGTGTAGAATACGCTAGCCAGGAGAGCATCCTGGGCTGGATAGGCAGCTTTGTGGCGCCTATCTTTAAACCTGCCGGGTTCGGCACCTGGGAGGCGGCAGTTGCCCTGGTATTCGGCATCCTGGCCAAAGAGGTGGTTGTCGGCACCCTGGGAGTGATTTACGGAGCTGGAGAGGCCGGCTTAACAGCGGCGATCGCTCAAGCTTGGACGCCCCTGTCTGCTTATGCCTTCATGGTGATGACTTTGCTCTATATTCCCTGTGCTGCCGTAATCGGTACAATTAAGAGGGAAACAAATTCCTGGGGTTGGACGGGTTTTGCCGCGGCATACACGCTGGTACTCGGCTGGCTGATGGCAGTCCTGGTCTACCAGTTCGGCAGATTGGTCGGGCTCGGCTAAGATGATATTTATAAAAAGGAGATTGACTGCAAATGGAAACTATAATTTTGCTGGGAATAGGCATCTTAGCTGCGGGGATCCTGGTGCGCCAATTTGTCAGGGCCACCAAGGTTGCAGGCTGCGCTTGCTGCGGGCAGTCGTGCAGTAGCCATTGCCATAGTGAACTCGTCCAGCTAAAGCTGGACATCGAGACTTCGGTGGGGGAATCTACCCCCACCGAAGCGGAAAAGTGAACTCCCACTTATAGAAGTGGGAGTCTTAGAATTGGATAAACTAATTTGATGGTGGCTACAGAGGACCTGAACCCTGATAATTGTGCTTTATCCCAAGTTGGTCCTTCTTCACTCAACCATTATTTGTCCTATAGACAAATACAAAATACGGTGTTATTATGAAGAAAATGAATAACTATCCAGAAATCTCCGGATATACCGGGGATAAAAAGGGAACCGGGTACGAATCCCGGACGGTCCGGCCACTGTGAGTGGTGAGCGGCTCCCAATATGCCACTGGGTTTCAGATACCCGGGAAGGCGGGAAGTACGCTATGAGCCACGAGTCAGAATACCTGCCTGAATAGTGCATACTGCGTATTGCCTTCCACGGAAAGGCCAGTGGTGTAAGTGAGCATGTTTTGATGGCAATTTAATTGCTCATTTAGATGATTACCCTGGCTTTTCACAAAAAGCCAGGGTTTTAATTTGCCCGGAGGCGGAACACCTTTGCGGAAAAAGCTTTGTTATCATGAATACATAGGGGGCGTATAGCTGCCACAGGTTTAGTGATGCAAGAAAAATATGACTCGTTAAAATCAAAAAATTGCATATAATGTCCAGGTTTCCCCGGTCATGCCGGGGTGAAAAGGGAACCGGGTGAGAATCCCGGACGGTCTGGCCACTGTGAGCGGGGAGCGGCTTCCTATATGCCACTGGGTATCTACATACCTGGGAAGGCGGAAGATGCGCAGTGATCCGCGAGTCAGGAAACCTACCTGGTTATTCCATCCAGCCTTCCGTGGAAAGGCCTGGTTTTTGGACGTATTCGTTCACACGATTCATCATGAAAAACCCGGTTTCTCAAGCGAAGCCGGGTTTTCATAATGAATCCTGTGAACTTTTTAATATACATTAACCAACCGGCAATGATTAAAAAAACAAGTAAGATATCTCTATTTGAGGGGGTTGAAAGTGAACTCATTGTAGCTAAAGTTGAACATCGACGGGTTTTGTGAGGGCGTCTACCTACGAAGCAAAGTTGGGCGTTTTGGAAGATTAATAAATCTGCCTGAGATAAAAAAAGGAGGTTTTGCACATTGCTCAGCTCTATTAACTTTTTTGCTCTAAAAAAACATAAGAGAATTAAAGCAGCCCTGACCTTACTGGTGTTAATTAGCTTTTTAGGCACAGTTGCCATCAGTCCGGGCATCCCGTTACAACCCTGTTATGGCAGCACCCTATCGTCTACTGAAATGGCTGACGGTGCAGTAGATTTTATCAATACAAAGTACCAAAGCGGTGAAAATGTAGACGGCTATGCCGCATATGTTTTGGACCTGGCCGGTGAGGACCTGACGGCGGACGAATGGACAACCGGCAACAAAACCCTGAAAAGCAGGATCGAAAACCTGGCCGACCAGCTCGGGGACAGCAACAGTTTAATCACTTACATAACGTGCACCCAGAACACCGACGGCAGCTACGGCCCTTATGCCAACGAGTATGGGACCAAGGCTCCGCTGCAAGCGCTGGCGGCGGCCAAGGCCGATACTGTGGGCATGGCCGTATACGGTCAAGTCAACAATTCCATCGGCCTTGCCGTTTCCTATTTTAAAAACGGCTACCGGGGTGGGAGTATGTCTTATGCTGCCAATGGTTGGAGTTTTGATTACCGCTGCGTGGAAGCGCTTGCCGCTGCCGGTGAAGACCTCTCGGTAAGTAGTTGGGTATACGATGGCCGCTCTTTAAAAGAAGCAGTAGTCGCTTCCGCCGGGGAGGCAGCGGCCAACCCGGCGGCACAAGACGCCGTGTATCTGGCCAAGGAACTTACCGTCCTCCGGGCTGTTTACCCTGCCTCGGCCGATATCAACACCCTTGCTGACGCCATTATAGCCCAAAAGAACA
>JAQVOH010000136.1 GCA_028702695.1 Desulfotomaculaceae bacterium | reverse complement strand
CCGGGAGGGGCAGAACATGGATAGCTCTGAAAGGGAATGAGAGGGGTCTTTGATATGTTATAATAGTAAATGCAACCGAAAAAATAATGTAAAATAATTACAACACATAATACCGTGAGATAGAATCGAGGAGAAAGAATGAAAGCACTTATACTGGCTGAAAAGCCCAGCGTGGCCCGTGAAATTGCAAGGGTTTTAAAATGCAACATAAAAAATAAGGGGTTCCTGGAAGGCACTCAATTTGTGGTGACCTGGGCACTGGGGCATTTGGTCACCCTGGCCGAACCGGATGATTATGATCATAAATATAAAGAGTGGCGCCTGGAGGATTTGCCTATGCTACCGTCTAGTATGAAATTAAAGGTAATCAGGCAAACTTCTCATCAGTTCCAAGTGGTCAGGAATTTAATGAAACGGGCTGATCTTAAAGAAATGGTCATAGCCACCGACGCCGGTAGGGAAGGGGAACTGGTAGCCCGCTGGATTATGGTTCTCGCTAATTGGAGAAAACCTTTTAAGCGCCTGTGGATTTCATCCCAGACTGATACTGCAATAGTGGAGGGTTTTGCTAATTTAAAGACAGGTACCGCCTATAACAATCTGTATGATGCGGCAGTTTGTAGGGCCGAAGCGGATTGGCTGATTGGACTGAACGTGACTCGTGCGTTGACCTGTAAGTTTAATGCCCAGTTAACAGCGGGCAGGGTTCAGACTCCCACCCTGGCCATGATAGTTAACAGGGAGGCTGAGATTAAACAATTTGTCCCGGTAGATTTTTGGACCATCCGGGCGGACCTCGGGGATTACTTTGGTGATTGGCGAAACCAGGCTGGGAACAGCCGAATATTTAACCGCACCCAGGCAGAAGAAATAATTGCTAAAATTAAGGGACACCCGGGGGTTATCAAAGAGGTACGTACTGAAGGCAAGAGTGAACCTGCGCCTCTGGCCTACGATCTAACGGAATTACAAAGAGATGCCAATAAACGTTACGGATTTTCAGCGCAAAAAACTCTGTCTATCCTGCAAAATTTATATGAGCAGCACAAGTTGGTTACATACCCGCGAACCGATTCCCGCTATATTACTTCTGATATTGCCCCGACTCTTCCAGGCAGGTTGAAAAGCATTGCGGTGGCGCCCTATGCGGAGATGGTAAAGCCTCTGTTGCAAAAATCTTTAACGCTGACAAAACGCTTTGTTGATAACAGTAAGGTTTCTGACCATCATGCCATCATTCCCACGGAACAACCGCTTCGGTTAGCGGTCTTATCCGCAGAGGAAAAAAATTTGTATGACTTAATCGTCAGGAGGTTTATTGCCGTTTTGTACCCTCCTTACCGCTATGACCAAACTACCCTGATTACAGTAATTAACGGTGAGAACTTTCACTCCAGGGGCAAAGTTGTTAAAGATAAGGGTTGGCGGGCGGTAACCTCCAAACCGCAAGGAAAAGATGATGATTCGAAAGTGGATACGCTGCCAGAGCAGACTTTAACCTTGCAACAAAAAGGCGAGCATAAACTGGTTAAAAGTTGTAAAATCAACAGTTCAAAAACGAAACCACCGGCCCGTTATAACGAAGCCACCCTACTTACGGCAATGGAAAGCCCCGGCAAGTTTATCGAAGATGAGGAATTACGCGAAAGTATGAAGGGTAGCGGGTTGGGGACACCGGCAACCCGAGCTGACATAATAGAAAAATTACTTTATAACAATTATATTGAGCGCCAGGGCAAAGAATTAGTCCCTACTTCCAAAGGGATGCAGCTCATCAAGCTGGTAGCGCCGGAACTCAAAACACCTGAATTAACTGCCCAGTGGGAGCAAAGGCTTTCCAATATTGCCAGGGGTAAGGGCAGCAAAACAGAATTCATGGCCGACATTCGTCAAAGCGCTACGGAGTTGGTCAAAAGTGTTATTGCAGACAATGCCATATACAAGGCCGACAATATTTCGAAAACGAAATGTCCGGTTTGTGGTAAGTTCATGTTGCTCGTAAATGGCAAAAGAGGAAGAATGTTGAGCTGCCAGGACCGGGCCTGCGGTCACAGGCAACCTGAGAAACAAGATGACTTTGGTTATAAGAGTTCAAAAAGTGCCAGTAGGGTCAATCAAAAATTGATTGCCCAATACAGTGATCAGAACTCTATTGGGAATAATTTGGGAGATTTATTGAAAGCGGCATTAGAGAAGGAAAAAACAGCGGAGAAAGAGTGAACTCGTCCAGCTAAAGCTGGACATCGAGACTTCGGTGGGGGAATCTACCCCACCGAAGCAGAAAGGTGGGAGTCTTGGTATTGGATAGAAACTTACGAGGTAAGCAAGGTAAAAAAAAGAAGGGGTAGTTAACTACCCCTTCTTTTTGGAATTATCGATTTGACATTTGCCTGAAGCAATCGCTGCAATAAACAGGCCTGTCTCCACTTGGTTGGAAGGGAACCTGGGTTTCCTTATTGCAGTTCGCACAAATCGCCGGATACATCTGGCGGTTCTGGCGGAAGTCACCTCTGTTATCATTCCGTCTATTTTGATTTTTGCGGGCTGCGCGGCAATCCGGGCAACGGCCTGGGTCATTAGTAAATCCTTTCTCTGCAAAAAATTCCTGTTCCGATACAGAGAAGACGAACTCAGCACCACAGTCACGACATGTAAGATAGCGATCTTGATACATTAAAACACTCCCTCGGATTTTTTTAGCTCCATTGGTATAGGAAAAACAAGATTTATTCCCTAACCAATTTAACGAGAGAGGGAAAATTCATAACCTAACCATTAGAACCAAATTATTATAACACGCAATCTTGCATAAGTCAATGAATGTAGGCAACTCCCCCCTAATGCAAATAATAAAAAAAGACACCCGAAGGTGTCTTTTTTTTATTATCCTTGAGAATTTTTAAATGTTTGACAGCATGTTTCATCATTAGTCGAAGCTGGCGTTGCATTTAATTGTTCCAATCTGGCATTTTGTGAAAAACCACCTGCAGCATCACTTTGCACAACAATTTGCTGAGCATTGCATAAATTAGAGTTTTGCCAGTATTTACACGTATTAACGGTGCAATGTACATCAGGCATGCGACATACCTCCTTCAAATTATTAAAGTTAGTGTAACCTTAATGCTATATAATAATCGCATTAATTGCGGGAATATTTTTTGATACATTTTAAGCTTGTTAATGTTAAAATGTATCAAAGCAAAGCCATAAGCTATAATATATATTATTAACCACAAAAGGGACTAGAGAACAGCTAGAGGCTAAAATCCAATAAAAATAAGGGGTGTTGTCTTAAGCTTTGGGTTGTCCTTTCTACCAAAAAAGTGAGGGAGTTCTTGAACTGGCGGCTTTTATTAACTGTGTTGTGAATGATATTTTTGTTCGTTGGGCTCAGCAATGGCCTTGTAATAATTGGATCCAATATAATCGGGAGATATGATTGGGTCTATTACCCTGATCCATCATATGGTATGGCACCCATAGGTTTGGCATGACAGCTATGATGCGGTGCTAAGTGGCAGGGCAATATAAAAAGGTGTGTTCAAAAAGGGCAATAAACTATTGTTACTATTTAATGAATGTATATACATTAAATCTCTTTATATCACCGTTTTTCTATACAATCTGTCGTTTGTTTATTGCTAATGTTTTTGGTAATATAATATAAAATCCTCATTTAAGTAGGATGACTTCAGCCGGGTTGGAGAAAATATGGTTGAATAAATGAAATCATAAGCGGTTATATGGTTAATGATGGAAATTAATATGAAAATAAATTGAAAGAGTTGATTAAATGAAATCAGAATTTGATGCAGTTAAAGCCAAATCGCTTATCGGAAAAAATGTAGTCATTGGTCTTTCATACATTGATAATGATGATAATATGATTGACCAGGAACAATTATATGGCGATATTCTTAATTTTAATGAGAGAGTAGTCGTCGTTAAAATTAGGAGTACGGGCAATGAAATGACTTTACCGCCTGTTGTTGATGCTTATACAGAAGCGCCAAAAGGTGAGTATCGTAATAATAAAACCGGTGAAGTTATTACTGATCCAGATTTAACAGTTGCTTGGACAATTAGAATACCAAATCCTGCTAAGTAGAATTGAGTTTGTATTAAAAAAAGGCCAACAATGGCCTTTTTTGTTTTTTATAAAATATGGAGTTTTTTTCTCAAGTAAATTTAGCCAAACACACTGGTTGTTGCCTCTCTGCCTGATAAAGAGCCTTATCGGCAGCTTCTATAGTATCATCCTTTATCAACGGTTTTTTGATATCACTCACCTAATTTCCTTGATGATTTATGCGATTCCTTCCTAGCGGTAAAAGTATATTTAAGGTTTAATAGAACCGAAGGTGCCTTCGTTGTTATGAGGCGAAAAAGGTCCAGGCGGATATTAATAGTATCTCATTATTTACCAACTGTTTTGTAGGCTATCTTTATGGCTAACTTACTAAGATAATATACAGCTGGAAGTATCAAGCTATCTATGTACCATTTTCCAATGGTTATCGTATTATGGTATGGGGGTGGTATATTATGTTATATGCAAGCAGATATTTAAGGATTATGGAGCCCTTAATGAATGGACCCGACGTCCAGTATGTTCAAAAAAGGCTTATGGAGCTGGGTTTTTATACGGGTCCAGTTGACAGTGTTTATGGCCCGGAGACACGTGATGCTGTTATCCGGGCACAGCAAAGTTTTGGCCTGGCAACGGACGGTATTGTCGGGCCTGACACGTATAATGCCCTGGGGCTTAGTCCTACGGATGATTTTACTATTTCGCCGGAATATGTTATTTCTATAGATACTAGTACATTACAGCTCTCCCTTAGCCGGCGCGGGCAACCAATAGGGGTCTTTCCAGTTGCCGTGGGTACACCCAACACACCAACGCCCCTGGGAGACTGGAAGATAATCCAAAAGACCACGAACCCGGGTGGTCCCTTTGGTGCGCGGTGGATGAGATTGAACTGTCCATGGGGAGGCTATGGTATTCACGGCACTGATAACGAAGCCTCCATAGGCAGTGCAGCCAGCCATGGTTGTATCCGCATGCACAACAACGACGTCATTAGAGTATACGACCTTGTGCCTCTCGGAACTATGGTAAAAATAACAGGCAATGCTTTCACGGGAAGGCTTCTACGCATAGGTGTAGAGCCCGGTTCAGATGTGTTGCGTGTCCAGCAAATTTTGCAAATACTCGGGTATTACCGTGGCGACCTGGATGGATTTTACGGTCCGGCTACGGAAGCTGCAGTAATTCAATTTCAGCGGGAGCAAGGACTAATTCCAGACGGAATTGTAGGTCCTCAGACCTATGATCGGTTACAGCTGGCAAATGATTTAGTACTGGGAGATAGAAGACCATAGTTTTAATACGGCGTAGTATGTTTATACGTTGACACCACACAGGATGATGAGGATAGCGCATCCCATACCAGAGAAAAACAGTGCTATATGGTTCAACTTTTGCCATGGATGATATGATCTAATATCTTTCTTTTGGGCTAAAGTCTATACCTGAATAAATAACGGGAGTTACTTACTGGACCAAGATAAAAGAATATATCTTCCAAACAAAAAAAGACACCTGTTTAAAACAAGTGTCTAAAACTAACTTGATATAAATATTTAAATTTATATCAAGTTCTTACTTACATATTCTTTTCCAGTATCAGTAATAGAAATGTTATTTGTAAAAACAGCAGCAACATTACCACTACTAAGAACTATATTAGCCCCTTTGATTAGTTCTAAATCGCTAAGTTTTTTTAAAGCTATGCCAAATACGTCAAGTTCCATATTAAATTTATTTCTTGTAATTTCTCTACCCATATTGGGCGAATCTTTTTTACCCTCATCAAAGATAGCTAATAATACTTTATCTTCATTACTCATAGTGTCACC
>JAQVOH010000135.1 GCA_028702695.1 Desulfotomaculaceae bacterium | reverse complement strand
TATTCGGCCGTAGTCACGGGAAGGAAGTCGCAGAGGAATTTTCAGTTCCTTTCCTTGGGAGCATGCCGGTTGACCCATACCTGGCCACACTTTGCGACAGGGGCAACATCGAAGATTACGAGAGCAATCTTTTTGCTAACTTTATACCCGAGAAATTGCTGTAATATAATAACCATGATGGGGTGGTTTTATGCCCAGGCCGCAAAAGTGCAGAAGAGTTGAACAGCTACCTGGGTTCACCTGTTTTAAGCCTTCAGGTATCCCATTGACGGAACTAGATGAAGTAATTATGTCCGTAGAAGAAATTGAGGCTATAAGGCTCAGGGAACTATTGGTACTGGAGTACGAAGAATGTGCTGAAAAAATGGCTGTCTCACGACCCACCTTCCACAGGATCTTGGCCATGGCCAGGCAAAAAATTGCATTTGCTCTGATCAATGGGTCAGCTTTAAGAATATCCGGAGGAAACTTTCAGTTAGCACAACACAAACTGGAGTGTCGCCGTTGTGGCTTTCGCTGGGAGGGAACGGTCTGCTGCCGGCGTACAGTTTGCCCAGCATGTTCTGAAAACGACTGGCAGGAAAATGAATAGGTTACTGGATGGGCCAGTGCAACTGCGGCGTACACTACCAACATAATAGTCATGCATATATAAAAAGCGTGATCCATCCGATCACGCTTTTTATCAACTTCCTGTGAATATTTATAAAATCAAGAGGATCGATAGATATGTCGAATTTATATAAAATGGAACAATCTAAAAATATAGCAGATAATTGGATTAAGGCTCTTAATGTATTAATTAACGGGGGTACAAGAAAATGAAAATCGCTATGCCTAACCGAGATGGAAACGTCAACGATCACTTTGGTAGCAACCGGGAATTCATAGTGTTTGACACTGATAACGGAAAGATCATTGGGAAAAAAACTCTGACCAACGAGAATTTGGATTATGAATACTTGATTTGTATGTTACAGGCCGAAGGAGTGAAGGTCATAATCGCAGGTAGAATCGGCCGGCCGGTGGTAGAGATGCTTTTATACACGGGCCTGCAGGTTATCACTGGGATCTCCGGTGAAGTAGAAAAGGTTGCCAGTGACTTTCTCAGCGGGCAACTTGTTACCGGAGCGGAACAGTGCAAATGCGGTGGGCAACATGATCAAGGAAGTCATTCCTAGGTAATAACATAATACATCTTCAATAACATATCCTCTGTAAACTTTATTGCATAATATACAGAATTATTTTAAAATATATTTAGAAAGATGATATTGTTAGTTTAGAAGGAGAGGTATGCATTATGTTTAAAAAAATACTCGTACCAGTTGACGGCTCAAAATTTTCTGATATGGCTATCGAAAAAGCAAAAGAAATAGCAGGTGCATTGGGTAGTGAAATCATACTATTAAATGTATTGGAAGTCTCAAAAATTGATTATCCATCTAATCCTTATAAATTTTCACCTGAACTTATCGAAAATTATCAAAATGAGAGCAGGATAATAGCCAGCAAAATATTAGCTGTAGGCCAAAGCTTGCTTTCCAATATGTCAGACAAGGTCAGTGCTCACGCAGTTGAGGGAAATCCGTCCGAAGTGATTCTCAATTATGCAAATTCCAATGATATTGATCTCGTAATCATGGGCTCCAACGGAATCGGCGGCGTGCTTAATTTATTAGGCAGTGTAACCCGTAAAGTTGCGCTTAGTATTAAAAAGCCAATTTTGATTGTAAGGTAAAATTGATTTAAGCTAACAATTGTTTAAAGGGGCAACTCGATTTGAGCGAATTATTAAATCGAAATGCCCCATATTTTATTATATAACATTAAGTCTTGAGTATGACCTAGCGCTGATTTTATCAAGCTCATGTCCTACTGGGTATATACAGTCCCGCTGAAGGCGTCACCTCGTCCCCCTCGTCGCCAGGTTTATTCACTGAATTTAGGGACATGGTATCATGGAGCAATTAAGCGTCAATTTTTACTTTATCATTGTATAATGGTAGAATCATCAGTAAGGTTGTTTTGCATAAGAAGATAAAAGGAAGGTAATTTATGTCTGAAGAGAATGCAAATATTACTAGACTGTACTTGGATGATAAAGAATTTATACTAATTGGTACTGCCCACGTATCAAGGCACAGCGCGGAACAGGTGAAGGAAGTTATTGAATCCGAAAGGCCAGACTCGGTTTGTATAGAATTGGATGAGCAAAGATATCAAACAATAACAGAAGGGAGTAAGTGGAAAGATACAGATATCTTTAAGATTATTAAAGAAAAGAAATCCACTTTACTTTTAATAAATCTTGTAATGTCATCCTTTCAAAAACGCATGGCCAAACAATTTGGTATTAATGCTGGACAAGAAATGATTCAGGGGATTGAATCAGCAAAAGATATGGGTGCTAATCTGGTACTAGCTGATCGAAATATTCAAACAACCTTTTCTCGCATTTGGCATAGCATAGGGCTTATTGGTAAATTAAGGCTTATTACCGAGATTATCCTTAGTATTTTCAGTGATGAAAGTATTACGGAAGAGGAACTGGAAAAATTAAAATCTCAAGATATGCTTAACTCAATACTCAATGATTTCACAGCATCCTTTCCAAAATTAAAGATTCCTTTAGTTGATGAGCGTGATCAATATTTAGCACAAAAAATTAAAGAAGCTCCGGGAAACAAGGTTGTTGCTGTTCTGGGAGCTGCACATGTTCCTGGCATTAAAGAAGAAATATACAAAGAACATGATTTAGTAGCATTATCTCAGATTCCTGCTAGTTCCAAGGCTCCTATAATTATTGGGTGGGCAATTCCAATCCTAATTGTTGCCCTTATTGCCTATACCTTTATTACTAACCCTTCTGCTGGAGCACAGCAATCAATAAACTGGGTGCTATGGACTGGGTCTTTTGCAGCACTTGGAACTGCGATTGCTTTAGGCCATCCGCTTTCCATTCTTACTGCCTTTATTGTAGCTCCCATAACTACCTTGCATCCCTTGATTGCAGCGGGATGGTTTGCAGGACTAACTCAGGCCTATATCTGTCGACCCAGTGTAAGAGAATTTGAAAATCTTAGCGAGGATATTTTTAGCATCAAAGGCTTCTGGAGGAATAAGGTCACCAGAATTCTGCTAATAGTTACTTTAGCAAACGTAGGAGGCACCATAGGAACAGTTATCGGTGGTGCTGATGTATTACGTTTATTTATGGATAATTTGTAAGAGAAAAAAACAACCGCATTCCAGATTTTTGAATACTTATTATTGACATATGCTCATCATAATAAGTATAATTATTGTGAAACTATGTACAATATAAACTGAAAAATATTTATAATCAATCAACGTAATAGTAGGTTTCTTTAGGAACGAAGATTTTTTTAAAACCCACTACTATGGACTATAGTATTACTATTTATTTTAATATAGCTTATAATTTCGTAAAAAAATTAAGTGGGAGGTAATTGGCTGTGTATGTTATTAGCAATAAGTGCATTAAATGTAGAACCTGCTCCTCTGGTTGTCCAACCAACCCTGATTGTGAAGGATATTCATGTAAAAATCAATGTGGCATAGGCTATGTTTGCCATGTTGGGGCAATCATCGAAACTGAGACACAATTTATCATTACAGACCTATGTAACGATTGTGGAAGATGCGCTGATGTCTGCCCGGTTGGAGCGATTAATACAGGTTTATCACTAAAAAAATCATCGGAAAATAGCCCTGTGGAGAATGAAATAATGGTGAAAATAGCGATCAACTTTTAAATGAAAATTTCTCTATGCACGAAGGCGGTGCTAAATGCTATAATAACGGGTATAATGTGAATTACGGGAGCAACCGTGACGGGGTGATTTAATGGCTAGGCCGCCAAAGTGTAGGAGAGTTGAACAGCTACCTGAGTTCACCTATTTTAAGCCTTCAGGTATCCCAATGACGGAACTAGATGAAGTAATTATGGCGGTAGAAGAAATTGAAGCCATAAGGCTTAGGGATCTGTTGGCAATGGAGCACGAAGAATGCGCTGAAAAAATGTCTGTCTCGAGGCCCACCTTCCACCGGATCTTGGCCACGGCCAGGCAAAAAATTGCGTTTGCTCTGATCAACGGGTCAGCTTTAAGGATAGCCGGAGGAAACTTTCATTTGGCCCAACACAAATTGGAGTGCCGCCGTTGCGGCTTTCGCTGGGAGGGAACTGTTTGCTGCCGTCGTACTGTTTGTCCGGCATGTTTTGAAAACGACTGGGTAAGAATTTAAATAGCAAGACATTATTTTGGTTTAAAACCAGACATCCGGCAGAGCGTGCGCTCTGCCGGATGTCTGGTTCTTTTGTTCGGGCAACTACCTGTTTAATCCACGTCCGAAGCCCATACCATTGCCGTTTTTCATGCCTGAACCATTTTCATTGCCTACGCCAGTTCCATCGCAACTGCCATTCCCACTGCCCATACCACTTCCGTTGCACACGCCTGTTCCATTGCCCATACCATTGCCCTGTCCAAAGCCTGCGCCATAATTCTTGCCTATTCCAGCATTGCCGGTTCCGTCACAGGTAGCCTGGTGACTTTGCATGGTGTTATAAATATTGTCTGCTTGCTCCTGTGTTAGCCTGCCGTCCTCTACTCGCTGGTCAAGAATAATTTGCTTTTGCTCCAGCATCTGGGTTTTAAACTCGGCCAGCTTGCCGGCTTCATTTGCCATTGTGCCATAGGTCTTTCCTGCGGAACGCTCATCGTAAAGTTCCCCAACTGTTTTTCCTGTCAATTCGGCTGTGATGTCTGCCGGTGTTGTTGCTGTTGCCGCATAGGCGGCGCCTGCCGCGCCAAGCAGCCCTACAACTGTTGCCACGACAAGTAGTTTCTTAAAGTTCATCATGCCATACACGCTCCTTACCATTTGATTTTTGTAGCTTATATTCTTATTATAAGGAGCAATTGTGATAGAAGTATGTTAGAAGGCTGAAAGAATGGTGATAGTTGTTTAATATAAATATTATTTTTGAAGCTCAAACCAGAAGGTTGTACCGACCTCCTTTTTGCTTTCCACGCCATAAGCTGCCTGATGCGCTTCCAATACGCTCTTGACGATGGCTAGTCCCAGGCCTGTGCCCATGGAGCTTTTACCAGTCGTCTTTTCCGCTTTATAGTACCTGTCCCAAATATGAGGAAGAGCCTCTTCCGGTATGCCGCTGCCTGTGTCCGAAACCTCAACACGGACAACTTTCAAATGGTCAACAACCTTTACGTTCTGTCATTGCCGGTAAAATCGTAGTCCCAAACCTTTTCAAGAAGCTGTTCCCTGGAAAATACCCTGTTGGGATTTCTGACAAAAAAATTCAGCAGCTCATACTCTTTTGGCGTAAGTTCGATGATATTTTCGTCTACATAAACATTGCGTGCATCAAAATCGATCACCAGACCTTCAAAACTAGCTTTATTCTCTTTTCCCGCCACCGGTGATGATGAGACGCTCCTTCTCATAATGGCTTTCATGCGGGCCAGCAGTTCTTTTGGACTGAAAGGCTTTACAATGTAATCGTCCACTCCCAGCTCGAAGCCAAAAAGCTTATCGTATTCCTCACCCCTTGCCGTCAGCATGATCACAGGCACATTGGAGGTTTTTCTAATTTCCCTGCACACGCTCCAGCCGTCCATTTTTGGCATCATCACATCAAGTATCACAAGGGAATACTGGTTTTGTTTGAACAGAGCCAAAGCCTCAATTCCATCTGAGGCCTCGTCAACCATATATCCCTCAAGGCTTATATACTCCTTGATCATATCCCGGATACGTTCTTCATCGTCAATAATCAGGAGCCTTTCCTTGACCACTGAAAACACCTCTTTTCGTAAAACATACAATTCTTAATCAAAATATTATCACAAACCCTTATCAAAATATATTGTCAGCGTAAGCCATAA
>JAQVOH010000040.1 GCA_028702695.1 Desulfotomaculaceae bacterium | reverse complement strand
TTACATAATGATGGACTTGTCATAACCAGTGTTATGACAAGATATACATAACACTGGTAAAACATACCTTGCCTGTGCGTTTGGCAACGGAGCCTGCCGTCATGGGTATTCCGTCAAATACTTCAGAATCCCGGAACTCCTGCTGGAATACAGGATGCCAAACAAGCAATCAGATATTTACAAACTTTGTCGCAATATTCTCGCTGAATGCTCTGTCATGTTCTACAAACAAAATAGTCGGTTGGTATTCAAGTAACAGTTCTTCGATCTGTATTCGGGAAAATACATCAATATAGTTAAGTGGTTCATCCCAAATATATAGATGCGCTTGCTCGCATAGACTTTTGGCAATCAGCACTTTTTTCTTTTGACCTCCGCTGAAAGCCGATATGTCCTTTTCAAATTGCAGTCTTGAAAAATCTAGTTTTCGAAGAATCGCCTTGAAAAGACTTTCATTAATACTGACGGCAGCAGCATAGTCGGTCAGATTTCCTCGAAGAAAAGCTGTATCCTGTGAAACATAGGATATTTTGAGCTGGCTGCCTTTTCTGAAAGAACCCGTATAGATTATTTGCTCTCCGCAAATCAGTTTTAAGATGCTTGATTTCCCAGAACCGTTTTTGCCGTAAAGTGCAATTCGGTCACCCCATTCAATAGCAAAGCTTACTCCTGTACAAGCGGCCTTTTCACCATAAAATATTGAGATGTTTTCAAGTTCCGCAAGCCTGCCGGTGTGATATGGAATGGGGGATATTTTCAGAGTGTCCGCGCTTTCGATATTTTTGAGAAGCTTTGATCTTTCTTCAATTGCCGCTTGCTGTCTCGCCTCAATTGCTTTTGCACGAGCCTTCATTTTCGCAGCCTTATGACCAATATAACCCTTGTCAGGCTTCACTCCGGACGCTTCTCTTCCGCCGATTTTAGTTTTTTCTATTTTATCCGACCAACTGGAAACCTGTCTTGTCGCATCTGTCAAACGCTTAATATCCTTTTTGAACTTTCTGTTTTCAGCAAGCTCAAAACTGTCTTGCATTTCTTTATTCCGCCACCAGGAAGAAAAGTTGCCCTTTTGAATTTCGATATTCGTTTTGTTGATGGAAAGAATGTGGTCGATACAATTGTCGAGGAAGGCCCTGTCATGAGATACCAAAATATAGCCCTGCTTCGACTTTAGATAATCACTGACAAGCTTTCTGGCTTTCATATCCAGGTGGTTGGTTGGCTCATCGATCAACAAAAAGCTGTTTTCTTTTAAAAACAATGCCGCAAGCAGCACTTTGGTTTGTTCGCCATCACTGAGAGTACCAAACGGACGATACAAAACATCTTCCGAAACGTCAAGGAGATTTAACTCTCGCATAAGCTCCCAATGAAGATAATCCAAACAGATGCTATTAACTACATCAATGCTATTGTTTTCCTTATCTGCCACCTCGTAAGGAAAATACTCGAAGCTAACATTTGCGGAAATGCTGCCGCTGTATTCGTATTTGCCAAGCAACAAATGGAGAAAGGTTGTCTTTCCTCTACCGTTTCTGCCAGTGAAGCCCAATTTCCAATCGGTGTCTATCTGAAAGCTTACATTCTCAAAGATATTATCGTAACTGCCATCATAGGCAAAGGTCAGATTCGCAACATTTATTAAAGCCATCAATTTGTCCTCCTGTGTAAAAAATTATGAGCTGCAAGAAAGCTAATTCTTGCAGCTCGAAAATACACAGTAAAGCCAGCCCCATATAGGGTATGGTAAGAATGTATTATTTGAGTGAAAAGAAATAGTAACTTTCTTGCGTAAGCACAACAAAACAAGCGGTATCTGCCACCGTTCATAATTTCATTATGCTTTAAATATTTAGCAAGAATAATTACCGCATCTTTTCGACTCCTATCTTTTATTATAATTTAATTTTACTAAATAGGCTTCAAAAAAGCAATTGGTTCATAGCTCCCCTTTTGTATATTCCATTAAATCCATCCCAAAAAGCTTGCGCACTGGGCCACCGTAAAGCAGATAGTGATAGCAATACCCAAAGGGATGAGGGCCGCCAGGACGGTCCACTTAAAACTGCCGGATTCTTTCGAAATGGTCCACAGGGTGGTGCAGCACGGGTAGTGCAGCAGGGAAAACAACATCATACAGACAGCCGTCAGCCAGGTCCAGCCGTGACCCGCGAACAACTGGCGCAGCGCTTCCAGGCTGTCTAACTCCAGCATGGACCCTGTAGCCATGTAGCTCATAATCAAAATGGGTAATACAATTTCATTGGCCGGCAGACCCAACACAAAAGCCATGAGAATATATCCGTCCATTCCCAGCAGTTGCCCGAAGGGATTCAACCAGTTGGCGCAATGCGTCAGGATGCTGACACCTCCTATATGAATGTTGGCCGACAGCCAGACGACCGCCCCGGCGGGCATCGCGACAAACACTGCGCGGCGAAGCACGAACAGGGTGCGGTCAAAGATTGAACGGGTAATAACCCGGCCTAATTGGGGCTTGCGGTAGGGCGGCAGCTCAAGGGTGAAGGAGGATGGAACGCCTTTTAACAGCGTTTTAGACAGGAGCCAGGACACCGCCAGCGTCGTCATGATACCGAACACAACAATACCGACCACAATGAGCGTGGCCCCGAAAAATGTGGTTGCTCCCATCACCAGCAGCCCAGCCAGAGCAATCAGGGTGGGAAAACGGCCGTTGCAGGGTACAAAATTGTTCGTCAGCATGGCAATCAGGCGCTCCCGTGGTGACTCAATGATCCGGCAGGCAACCACACCGGCAGCGTTACAGCCGAAGCCCATACTCATGGTCAGAGACTGCTTGCCGTGGGCGCCTGCCTTCTTAAATAAATTGTCAAGATTAAAAGCAATCCTGGGCAGGTAACCCATATCCTCCAGCAGCGTAAAACAGGGAAAGAAGATAGCCATCGGCGGCAGCATCACCGACACGACCCAGGCCAGGCAGCGGTAGATGCCTTCTACAAAAAGGCCGTTGACCCAGGCCGGAGCATGCAGCCAAACCAAACATTCCGTCAACCGCTCCTGTATCCAGAAAAGACCGGTTGCCAGCATTTCCGACGGGACGTTCGCGCCAGCCACGGTAATCCAGAAAACAACAGCAAGCAACAAAAGCATGGAGGGAAAGCCGAATACTCTTGAGGTAAGAATGTCATCCAGTACTTTGTCCCAGTCTACTGGCGGCTTTCCCTGGGAGGTCACAACACCTCCGGCAATTTCCTCTGCCCTGCTGTAAATGGTACTGACAACAGAGTCGTTCAAATTTAAAGAACCTCCCGGGTTTATCTGGTCCGCTTCTTCTAAAAGTTCATTTAGCCCTGAACAAATGGCTACCCGGTTCATGCCAAAACCACCTCTTTAATACCGGTTGTCAACCTGTCCTCCCGTGCCAGCCAATTTTCGACGGCGTCAATTACCGTCTGGTCTCGATCTAGTAAACGAAGCGCCAGCCAGCGGGCATTAAGGGCTTCCCCAACCAGCTGTTTGATCTTTGGTTCCAGCCTGCAAATGGCATTTTCAATCTCTTTTTTGTATCTTACAACATAAGGCTTCGTTTCTATGCTCCCGGTGACAATACCGGAAACGGCTTTAATCAGCTGCTCAAGACCCACTCCACTCCGGGCTGCGGTGGGAACCACAGGTACTCCCAACTTGGCAGCTAGCGCATCATAGTCAATCTGTATTTTTTTACGCTGGGCTTCGTCAACCAGGTTGACGCAGACGATAAGTCTGGTGGTTATTTCCATTACCTGCAGAGCCAGGTTTAGGTTTCGCTCCAGACAGGTGGCATCCAAAACCACCACCGTGGCGTCCGGCCTGCCAAAGCAGAGATAGTCCCTGGCCACCTGTTCTTCCACTGAATTTGCCATCAGTGAGTAAGTGCCAGGTAAATCAATCAGTTTATATGTGAGGCACTGGTGAATGTAGTGACCCTCTGCCAGGAGCACTGTTTTTCCCGGCCAGTTACCGGTGTGCTGATTTAACCCTGTCAGGGCGTTGAAAACAGTACTCTTTCCGGTGTTCGGGTTGCCGGCCAGGGCAATCACATAATCCGCTCTTGTGTTTTGGCCCCAGCCAAAACGTTCTTTTATAGCGCCACTCCCGCTGGACTGGTTTGTCAAACCCACAGTTTACTCCCCTTTATAATTGATCAGGATTTGCTGCGCCTCTTCTTTCCGAAAGGCAATGACGGCGCCGCGTATCCGGTAAGCCTTTGGATCTCCTGCAGGGCTGATCCGCAGGGCTTTCACCCTGGTTCCGGGGACAAGGCCCAGGTCCAGCATCCTCCGCCTAGTTAAACCTGCAGCCTGGATTGAGCTTACTGTTGCCAACTTTCCGACAGGCAAGTCGTGCAGGCTGATGATTTTAGTTGGACAATCACCCTGCTTATACTCCATATATACAACTCCTCCCGTATAATTTTTACTTTTGTTTAACTAATTTAGCTCCGGCTAACAGTTAGCTAACTATAACGTTGGCTGCCCGATAATACATCTTACGCCCAGCATTTTCCCTTTGTTACACGCCACAATTTGGTAGTTTTTTTTACTTGCCTGGAAGACATGAGTCAAAAAATAGCCCGCTCACCTGGCCTGTGCGGTTGCACAAACTCAGACTTGGCGGGCTTTAGAAACGTCAATACAATAACATTCCTTTTCACTATTTCAGCAACGGGCACTTGCACCGGTGACAATAGTCATCTTGTATGTCGTTTATACTTGCGCAGGCGTTGCAAAAGATAATGTCGTCTTTTGATTTATCGTATTTTTCTATTGAATTCACCCCCCCATGATGCCGCACCTTGTCGCCAATTTGGTAGTAGTTATAAACCGTATCGTCATCCTCGGCGCTTTTAGTGTGCAATTTGCCGTCATCCCTCTTAATGATTACGCTGAATAAAGTATATTGCTGCCAGCGCCAGAATTGATGCGAATATAAAGGACCAGCGTTTAGTATTTTTTATGTATCCGGCAAAAGCCGGGTCTCTAATAAGGGGTGAAAAACCGATTAAATCCTTCCGGGCAGGCTTTTCCTTTTCCGCTGTTTCCGGCATCGCGCTCCCGCAGCTTATACAAAACCTAACGCTTTGCTCTGAATCAACCAAAACTGCGCGCTCGCGGCCTGAGACAAGGCCCAGGCTAAAAACGCAATCAACACCACTCCTATCGTGCCGTAGTTAAGCCCTATCAAGTTATCAACACTACGGTGGTCATCTGGATTGACCTGAGCGCAACATGTCAAGTCCAGTCTGCAGGAAAAACAGGGTAAATGATAATCAATAGGGAATAAGGCCAGGGAACCCTCGACATTTGACTTTTTACTAGTTCCCCCGGATTTGTGATCATGTTCAGCGCTGTTTTCCAGCGAGGTGTTTGAATGGGCGCCAGAGTGTTCATATGCTAAATCTCCCTCCCTTAATTGATGCTTTATGTTGGCTAAATCAGGCAGCTTGTCCGCGAAAAATCCTTGCATATTGTCATAAATCATCAAAGAACTTGCTGAGACTTGCTAAAATACCTAAATTGAATAGCAGATTTATTGCCGAATTCCTTGATAAAGGAATGGCGCACCTCCTCCAAGTTCTTCTGGAGAGCGAAGTTACCGGTGTATACGCGGCTGTTGGTGATAATTTTATGTTCCACTATTTGCCAACTCTTTTTACAATGCAAATAGATGTCAAATCATTATAAACTATGATAAAATTTTCATTAATGGCATCATGTGATATTATAAATATTTGTCGGTGACCAACGGTAAGAAAATAGCGATGAGTATTAAAAAGCCTGATTTAAGCACGATCTCAAAGGTCATGGAGTGGAGTCCACCTCATTTAGATTTTATCAGATTCTTTTTTTCTAAATAATTCCTCTGAATACAATAGGATTGCCAATTTTCTGGCAGGAATATTGGCAATCCTATTGTAAGCCTGTCGAACATTTTAATAAGATGTTACTAAGAGGTGGCATACAAATGACCTTAGCGGAAAAACAACAATAAATCATGATATCTTACAATTATATAAGGGGGGAGTAATTATATGTTTAAAGTGGCCAGTTTCAACTGTAATTCTGTCCGGGCAAGGTTAGATATCATTTTAAACTGGCTGGAATCAGAAAAGCCGGACATTCTTTGCCTGCAGGAAACCAAGGTAGAGGACCAGCACTTCCCCACCGGTGGTTTTAACTCGGTCGGCTACAATGTAATTTTTACGGGGCAAAAATCATACAACGGTGTTGCAATTGCCAGCCCCCACGATATAACTGGAATAACCCATGATATAACCGGCTTTTGTAGGCCTGGTGAGGCTCGACTCATTGAGGCACAAATAAAGGGGATCAATGTGGTAAATACATATATGCCTCAGGGTAGGGCGCCGAATACTGAAGAGTTTGCATACAAGATAAACTGGATAAAAAGCATGCGCCATTATTTTGCTCAACACTATAGACCTGACATGATGCTTCTCTGGACGGGTGATTTTAATGTAGCACTTGAGCCTATTGATGTCTATGCCCCGGACAAGCTTTTGGGACAAGTTGGCTACCACCCTGATGAGCATGAGGCTCTACATTACGTGAAAGAGTGGGGTTTGGAGGATATCTTCCGCCGCCATGTAAAGGAAGCCGGCCAATATACCTTTTGGGATTATCGTGTGCCTAACGGGATCAAGAGAAAAATGGGCTGGCGTATTGATCACATATGGGCAACTCAATGCTTGGCGTCGCTATCACGTTGCGCCTGTGTAGACATGGGGCCAAGATTAATGGAAAAGCCCTCTGATCACACCTTTATCGTAGCCGAATTCGATTTGTAAATGAAAAAGTAAATAGCCCTTAGTTTAATACCTGTCACAAACGCCCCTACAGTTATTCAAATATCCGCCGTTGAAAAGGCAAAACATATTATACTTACTTGCGTATTTGCAGCTCAAAATATTACTTTGTCAGCAGAATCGCAAAATATAGTATCCTGTGTGATTGCCTCCTCTGGTTTTCTTTTATATCCGGCTAAAAGCACATTTGCACGATAGCACTTGGCTATAAAAATGTTATTAATTATGTGAAATAAAGAATTTAAATAGTAAATATATGTCACTGTTGCAATTATCAACATTAATGGGTATTAATGTGGTTTTGTTTAAACAGACTACCAAAAGACAATTATTGCAACAAAGTTAAAAGTAATGTATAGTATTAATAACATTACTTTTATAGGTAGGTGAATTTTAGTGGAAGGTTATCGTTTCAAACACAAATTGAGAGTCCGTTATTCTGAGGTAGATGCCCAGAGAATTGTATTTAACTCAAACTATCTCACATATCTTGACATTGCTGTAGGTGAGTATTTTCGCGAAGGGCTTCAACTTGATCTTGCTGAGCTCGAAAAAGACGAAATATTTGATTATGTAATCAAAAAAGTTACTATGAATTACAATAAGTCAGCAACAATGTATGATTGGCTAAATATCTGGTGTAAAACGGTGAAAATTGGTAATACGAGCATGATTATAGAATTTGCCATTACCAGAGATGGAGAAGATGGTGCATTACTTACAGCAGAAATCCTCTACGTAAGCTATAATCCAAAGAAAAAAGCAACACAACCTATTCCCGATTTCCTTCGTCAAACTATAGAAAAGTATGAACAAGGGTAAAATTGACATTAGGGTATTTCGAACTAACTAGAGCATGGGTATAGAGCATTGGTTCGGGAAAGCCTAAAAAACGACGAAAAATAGTCTCAAATGCCTAAAAAATCCTCTACCTATAGGTAGAGGATTTTTTAGGCATTTGAGATATGCGTTATACTAAAACTTTACATACATTCCCTGGCTTAATCACTTCCTGGGGATCCAAAATTTCTATTGCCATCTCACGGAGTTTAAACTTTTGAACTTTACCGTTGGCAGTATAAGGGTAATCTTCAACAAAAGCAACATATCTTGGAATTTTCCAGTTGGCGATTTGGCCTTTACAGAAATTCTGAACCGACTCAGGTGTAAGAACATGTCCATCCTTCACCCGAATAAAGGCCATCACTTCCTCGCCAAATTTTTCACTTGGAACACCAACGACTTGAGCATCCTTGATCAAAGGGTGAATTCGCAGGAATTCCTCTACCTCTTTTGGATATATATTTTCACCGCCACGGATAATCATTTCTTTTAGCCGGCAGGTAATCTTGCAATACCCATATTCATCCATAATACCCAGATCTCCTGTATGCAACCAACCTTCTTCATCAATGGTAGCTGCAGTGGCTTCGGGCATTTTGTAGTAACCCTTCATAATATTGTAACCACGAGCGCAGATTTCACCCTGCTCTCCCAGTGCGACTTCTTCCCCTGTTTCTGGATTAACGAGTTTCACTTCCACACCGGGCAACGCTTTTCCCACGGTGGTTGCTTTTAATTCTATTGAATCGTTTATCCTGGTACTGGTAATACAGGGCGATGCTTCGGACTGCCCATAAGAAGTTATGATCTCTCGCATATTCATTACTTCAGCTAATTGTTTCACGACATCAGGGGAACATGCAGAGCCAGCCACGATCCCGGTCCGCAGAGAAGAGACATCATATTTTTCTTTTTCCATCTGCTCCAATTCCAGAATAAACATGGTCGGTACTCCGTGCAGCACCGTACATTGCTCTTTCTCAACTGTTTTCAGTACTTGAACCGGGTTAAATAATTCAACAGGAACCATCGCTGCGCCTGAAACGACACAACACACGTTGCTAGCCACGATACCAAAGCAGTGGAAGAAAGGCACTGCTATACACATCCGGTCGGATGGACCTAAGTTCAAACATTCCGCTTGTGCTTTGGCATTCGCAATAATATTGTGGTGGGTCAGCATGACACCTTTGGGAAATCCAGTAGTACCGGAAGTGTAAATCATCACAATTGCGTCATCCGGATCGAGTGTTGCGCTTCTGGAGGTCAGTGCTTCATCTGAAACCTCTTCACCCAGTTTAATAACATCATTCCAGGTAAACATGCCAGGGTATTCATTGTTACCTATCATAATCACATTCTTTAAGAGAGGCAGTCTCTTTGACACCAGTTCTCCCGGTTTACATTCGCTTAACTCAGGGCATAGTTCATAGATTAAATTTATGAAATCTGAGTGTCTAGTGCCTTCGATCATGATCAAGGTTGTTGCATCTGACTGCTTCAGCTGATACTCTAACTCTAATAACTTATAGCTGGTACTAACTGTTGCCATCACGGCCCCAATCCTGGCGCTGCCAAACTGGGTAATTACCCATTCAGGCACGTTGGTAGCCCAAATAGCAATATTTTCACCTCTTTTTACCCCCAGCTTCAACAAACCCTTAGCAAATTGGTTGCTGATTTCCCTAAACTCTTTGTAGGAATACCTTAAACCACGGTCGGGGCAAACAAGAGCATCGTTGTCAGGATAGTTAATCGATGTATGATCAACCAGTTCACCCATTGTGATTTTACCAAAATCTCTCACAAATTTCCCCTCCCTAAAACAAATTATCCCATATATAAATAACAAATTATGAATATTTGATATAGACTGTAGTAGTAAGCTAAAAAAATGCTTTTGTTTATCACTTATAATAGTTATTAAATCATTATTTTATATATAGTATTACATCTAAAATAACAAAATATCATCATGTGCAGCATTTAATTATATCACATACTAATAAATTTAATAATAGTATGTATTCAGTTAATCATATTGGAAAGATGAACATAATTTGCTTTTAAATATGCAAGTTAACCATAATCAGTTATTCTATTACAAGATACAAGTTGTTACAGGCATTGGTACTTCCTGCAGGGCAAACATCTCTATCGCCATCTCTTGGAGTTTAAACTTTTGAACTTTACCGCTGGAGGTAACAGGATAGTTATCAACAAAAGCTATATATTTAGGAATTTTAATGCGTGCAATTTTACCTTCACAGAAGTTCCGAACCTCTTCCTGCGTAAGAGTTATTCCATCTTTGGGTTGAATAAAAGCAGCTACTTCCTCACCGTATTTGAGGCTTGGGATACCTACGACTTGAACGTCTTTTACCAAAGGGTGAGTAGCGATAAATTTCTCTATCTCTCTGGGATATATATTATCACCACCACGGATAATGATTTCTTTAATGCGGCAGGTGATCCTGCAGTAGCCGTTTTCATCCATAACGCCCAAGTCTCCGGTATGCAGCCAGCCTTCGTTGTCAATAGCCGCAACGGTTGCTTCGGGCATTTTGTAGTAACCCTTCATAACATTATAGCCACGAACACAGATCTCGCCCTGCCTACCGGGTGATAGCTCTTTCTTTGTTTCGGGATCGAAAATTTTTACTTCTACACCGGGCAGGGCCCGTCCCACAGTAGAAACTCTCAATTCAAGAGGATCATTGATCCTAGTGCTGGTGATACAGGGCGAGGCTTCGGTCTGCCCGTAAGCAACTATGACTTCACGCATATTCATATTTTTCACTATTTTTTCCATGACTTCAGTGCTACATGAAGCACCAGCGACAATCCCCGTGCGCAGGGAAGACAGGTCGTACTTTTCCTTCTCTAGCAGTTCCAGTTCCACAATAAACATTGTGGGCACCCCGTTCAATACCGTACAGCGCTCTTGTTCAACTGCTTTGAGTACTCGTGCAGGGTTAAATACTTCAACCACAACCATTGCCGACCCGGCTACTACACAGGATATGTTGCTCCCTACACAGCCAAAACAGTGCGCAAAAGGTACGGCAATACACACCCTATCAGCTGAACTGAGGTTCAAACATTCCACATGCGAATTGGCGTTCGCGATAATATTGTGGTGAGTCAGCATAACACCTTTGGGAAACCCGGTGGTACCGGAAGTGTAAATCATGATAGCCACATCATCCGGGGCCACAGCGGCCATGCATGCAGCCAGTGTTTCATCTGGAACAGCTTCACCTAATTTGATAACATCATCCCAGGTAAACATACCAGGATATTTACTTTTTCCGATCATGATTACATTCTTTAAAAGAGGCAGTCTCTCCGATACCAGTTCTCCAGGGTTACAGTTATGCAATTCAGGACATAGTTCATATATTATACTTTTAAAATCTGAGCTTTTCGTTCCTTCGATCATAATCAAGGTTGTTGCATCCGATTGCTTCAAAAGATACTCCAGCTCAAAAGACTTGTAGCTTGTGTTCACGGTAACAAGTACCGCCCCAGCTCTGGGGCTGCCAAACTGAGCAACTGCCCATTCGGGTACGCTGGTAGCCCAAATAGCAACATGGTCACCCCTTTTCACCTGTAGCCCCAACAACCCCTTAGCAAATTTGTTACAAACCTCCCTGAACTCTTTGTAGGAATACCTCAAGCCACGGTCTGGGTAAACAAGCGCATCGTTGTCGGGAAAGTTTGCTACTGTACCGTCAACCAGCTCACCTAGTGTAATTTCACCAAAATCTTTCACGCTATCCCTCCCCGCACTATTAAGAACCTTCCTATGCCTATATCATAAATAAAATTCACTTATAACATAGGCAAAAGAAGGTTCTTATAAATAACACCCTGCAGAATGGCCTCTATATTCAATAACATTTTAAACATTTTTTACACACCCTATTACAGTATATAGCAATATGTTAAAATAATCACTAGTTATATTATATTATATAGTAGTACATTCCAAAAATAAATAGCTTATTATAAAATATAGTAGCCAAATAAAAATGCCTTGGTTTAACTTACAATAGTATGGTTTATAGTAATATAATACATAGTACCACTTGATAAACCTACCTGCTTTTTTATATTGTATAGTACTATTTGGAAAAAATAAATGGTATTTAAAATATTTGCATTAAAAATACCATTTGCGTAATTTTTTGAATGTTCTTTACTTTGTAGAAATTTTCACAAATTTACAGTTTACGTTTGTTTTTTTATTTATCGTTTGTTACTTTTGCACCAGATACCCATTTCCTGGGCGCTTTTAATTAGTTCTTCACGGAAATCCGGATGAGCGATAGAAATCAGGGCTTCCGCTCTTTGCCATAAAGCTTTGCCTTTTAGGACAGCAATCCCATACTCAGTTACGATGCTGGGCGCCATGCCGCGATTAATTGTCACAACTGAACCCGGCTCAAGAGTTGGCCGGATCCGGGAAAATATTTTGTTGCCTTTACTGAAGGTTGATGTCATGCACATAAAGCCCTTTCCTCCTTTTGACCGAAAAGCGCCTAGAGCAAAACATATTGAGCCACCAGTACCGCTGATTTGCCGGATACCGGATGACTCTGAGTTGATTTGACCAAAAAGATCCACATCAATACAATTGTTAATTGACACGAAATTATCCAAATGACCAATTATATAAGGGTCGTTGGTATAATTTGCAGGCATGAAAGCACACATTGGATTTTCGTCTATAAAGTCATAAGTTTTTTTAGTGCCAAGCGCAAAGGTGGCAACTATTTTATATTTATCAATATTTTTCTTTGAGCCAGTCACCCGTCCTTTTTCTACCATGTCCACCATGGAGTCCACAAACATCTCGGTATGAATGCCAATATCTTTTATATCGGAATTCGCGATCATTTCTCCCACTGCATTGGGCATCCCTCCAATACCCAATTGCAGACAACAACCGTCCTTAAGCTGCTCCATAATGATTGAAGCAATTTTTTTATCAATAGCATTGGGCTGAACAGCAGGCACCTCAGCTACTGGATAGTCAACTTCCACGATGTAGTCCACTTTTGAAACATGAATGGCCTCTTCCTGACCATAGCAACGCGGCATATTGGGGTTCACTTCGAGGACAATTTTTTTGGCCTTTTCGCATATGGCCATGGTATGTGCGACCTGAGGGCCAAAGTTGAAATAGCCATGTTCGTCCATAGGAGTTGCCGCAATAAACGCCACATCCACATCAAAATAATCTCGATAATAATCTGACACTTCATGTAAAATACCAGGTATATACGAGCAAAGCCCCTGATCGCTCAGTTTGCGATCGTAACTGCTAAACTGCAAGCTATTATATATAAAGTGTTCCCTGGTGGAATCGACTATTGCGACTTCCGGGAATCCAGTTTGACGAGTACTGCTGCGGATCTTTACATCCCACAGTTCATCTTTTCGTGCAGCTAAAGCCTTATCAAGTACAACCGATGAACCTGAGAATGTACCGTAATCAACCCAGTCGCCTGATTTGACTAACTTAACCGCCTCTTGTGGAGGAACCAGCTTTCGTTTGTATTCTTCTGTGTAATTCAAATAAGTCCACTCCTAAGGTGCTTTTTCTCATTGACTTAGCCATGCTTTAGCAATTACAAACACCCGCCTCGTTTTCATGTAAACATCATTTGCTTCAGGTTCTCATAACTTTCCGGTGTATCAACATCAAGAATTACTGCTTCATCTTGTACCAGAAGATAATCCACTTTATTTCCAAGTTTTTTCAGTACTTGACGTGCTCCTTCATCCCCTTTTAGCGCTTCCATTTCCAAACTCAAGGAAGAGCTAAAAATCACCGGATGGCCAGGCAGACCTTGGTAGATCGGGCGAAGTGCTAGGCTACGTCTTTCTTTGAACTCCCTAATAACCATGTTGATCAAGGAAGGAGAAATAAGTGGTTGGTCACACATGAAAACCAAAAAGGCAGTGGTCTTTATATTTATTGTCCTAACCCCCAGGGCGAGGGAAGTACCTTGACCCTGCTCGTAGTGTGGATTAAAAATAATATTTACTGGCAGATCCTTGATTGTAGCGCTTACTTCATCTTCGCGGCAACCTGTCACAACCATTACCTCATCTACTGCTGAGGCTAATACATTTTCTGTTACTATTCTTAGTAAGGATCTGTTTCCCAGTGCAAGTAATTGTTTCGGAAAACCCATTCTGGAAGACAGTCCTGCAGCTAAAATAATTGCTGTGATCATATATATCAGCACCACCCTGATGCAGCAACACAAAAGTCCTCTATTATAAGGGGCTTTTGTGTTGCTGCACTTTTTATAAATAAATGCCGCTATCATTCCATGACTTCTAACACAGGGTCTATCCCAATCGCTGAACCAAGAATAACCTTTCTGATTTTTTCACCCAGGAGCAACCTGCCCAACCGGCGACCCTCTCCTGGATCTTCCAAGCGATCGGCCTTGTTGATAAAAGTCACAACCCTGGCATTTGAAGGGCTGTCACGCAATATCCCTTCCGGGTGGGTAATTAATCCAGCAATCATTTCCGCGTCGATTATGGAACCCATCTTACGACCGGTCAGTTCAGAGACGATTTCAGGACGGTGTACATATTTAATTTCCAGGGCTTTACCTAAAATGTCAGCGCCTATCACAACTACCAGCACAGTTGTTGACCCGGCAATAACTGGTTCGGAATCTAAATGTCCCTTCAGGGAAAGGCCTTTGGAACCATCGGCCTCAACTAAAATAATGTCTGCGTAATTTTGCAGTAAGCTTAGTTGAGCGAGGGATATTCCTGTCACCTTGTTATTTTTCAGCAGACCGGCCCCAATTGTTGGCCTCAAGTCTGACCGAAAGTACCCATTCAGGTCATTTTCCGCCGGCAGATCTTTTCCTAACAGGACTAACGGAGATTTGTCCTGCGGGGGCATAAATATTTTTGTTGTAGTGGTAATAACAACACGGTATCGAAGGGGGATCTCTTCAGCTAGGCGAAACATCAGGGTGGTCTTACCACCACCGCCTACCAGGGAAACTATTTCACTTTCTTTCAAGCCCAAGGCCTTGCTGACTTTCATAGCAAATTATGTTCCTTTGTGAATATAATGATATATTGCCTCTAAAACCCCTCCGCCAACAGCCAGCGCTTTATCGGAGATGGTGTCATATTCAGCGTCTTTGCGCGGGTCTATGTCACCTATTTTTGTTCCTTTGGGAACCCAAAGCCCTTCTTTGAGCATGCCCCTGACTAATCCCGTCATTGCTGCATACACAGGCGTTGTTTCGACAAGGGCCACCGGATCTCCTTTTCCCACCTGTTCCCCGATAGAACAGCGGGGCAGCACAACTCCGTCCACAGGAGCCCTCAGCAGCCTTTCCAGGGTATAGCCGTCCACAGCGCCCGGGGCACCGGTGTCTGGAATGGCGCTGCCGCTATAAATAGCCCGGCCCAGGCGGTGTCCTCTGCAGGTTTCAATTACTACGTGAACATCAACCCCGGCGGTGAAGCCCGGCCCCAGGCCGATTACCAGTGGAGCATCCTCAATGGTGATGCCCAGATTACGTTTTGCCATCCTCGCATCAACTACCACTGTGGGGCGCGCAAGCTTTACTACGGCAGCTTCGGGGTCTACTAACACCGGGATAGTCCTTTTGTCAAGCAAAGCCAGAGCCTCTTCCACCGAACCGGCCAGGCAGGCGTCAATACCTTCTATGGTGATCTTGCCCGCATATACTGCCTCGGCAAATGACACGGTCCTTCTTACTACCAGCGGGCGTTCTATTTCAGTCATGATCACATCCAGGCCGCTGTTAAAAATACGGTAAGCAACCCCTGAGGCCAGGTCGCCGGCTCCTCTTATAACTACCAGTGGTTTATTTTGAGACATTTTTTTCACCACCACTAAAAACCTTTTTATAGGTATCTGCCGGTTCAATAAATACTTCCATCGCGCCGCCGCAGACCATACCTTCCAAAGCTGCTGTGTCTGCGCTCAGGGACACTTTATGTATTCGCGGCAAGTTTCCGTCAATCACACTTAGAGCGGCCAGGCGGACTTCCGACTCACCACAACCTCCACCAATGGTTCCCAAAATTCTGCCGTCCCCGTAAACCAACATCCTAGCGCCTGCCTTGCGTGGCGTTGAACCTACTGTTTTTACTATTATAGCAAGCGCTGCAGGCGTTTCATCTTCTGTGAGCGTTTTTTGTAATACTTCCCTGTCAGCAGCGGATAGTATTTCAACGGTGTTGGCGCCAGCGGTCTTATGAGGGCTGTGGTCTCTTAAGGAGTGTGCGCTTCCGCCACGACGCTCTCTCAGCAATTCCGCGGCGATACTTACGGCAACCTCCCCGGGTGTCTGCGCTCCTACATCCAAACCTACCGGCATATGCACTTGATCCAGTTTTTCGCTGTCGATCCCTTCTTCGAGCAACTGTTGCCTGACTATTTTAATCTTTCGTCTGCTGCCAATCATACCCAGGTAAGCAAGGGGATATTTTATTAACCGACGCAGGCATTCCTGATCGTGCTGGTGGCCCCTGGTGACGATGATCACACTACTCCCGGACCCCAGGGTTAGACGTTTCTCTATATCGCTAAAATCACAGCAGATCACTGTGTCGGCCTCAGGAAAACGCTTTTCTGAAGCAAAGTCGTGCCGGTCATCAACTACTGTAACCTGATAACCCAGTATCTTTCCGATAGTGAGCAGCGGTACGGCTATATGGCCACCACCTAAAATGATCAGCTCATGCGGCGGCAGGTAGGGGTCAATCATAACTGTTGCGCTTTGTTCTGGTTTTGCCGGGTTGGATAGGGTTGCCAGCTTAAACATCCCATTGGACTGGTTGTTTTGGACTATCTCCGCCACTTGTTCTTCCAGCCAGGGCAACTCTAGATTTCCAGCTTTACCTTCATCCTTATATTTGAATATTTCCTTTTGCCCCAAGAGGCTATCGGGAAGATTTTGCTTGCTTATGACGGTTACTATCGCAATCCCTTGCTGCAGGTTGTTTTCCATTATATAATTACCCCTCCCCGGGTTTTCGGCTTATGCTTTCTTTAATGCGATCCTTTACCGAAGGTACAGTTGGGATACCTGCACTCGGGACAAGACCTGCAGAGCCCTCCGCAAGCGAGCGCCACGATGTCCTTGCGGGTTACCCGCTCACCCGCCAATAGCCGTGGCAGTATTAAATCTACGATGGTTATTTTGAAAAACATACCGCAGGCCGGCACTCCCATGATTGGGATATCCCCCAGGTAGGCCAGCATAAACATCGCGCCGGGCAGAGCGGCGGCGCCGTATTTCTCCACCTTGGCTCCCGCCAGGCGAATGGCGTTGGGGGTGACATCATCGGGATCGACGGACATGCCTCCGGTTACAAAGATGATATCCGCTCCATCTGAGGCCATTTTGTTAATCTTGGCAGCAATTATTGACGTATCATCAGGCGCAAAATCTATGCCTAAAATCGTTGAACCGAAGGCTTCCACTTTCTCGGTGATGACCGGACCGAAACCATCTTGGATCCGCTTTTTATATACTTCGCTTCCTGTAATGACCGCGCCTACTTTTAATTCTTGAAAAGGGAGTACTTTGATTACCCAGCCATCCTGACGGCAGATGTCTTCAGCAGTTGTTACTGTTTGTTCAGGCACTACCAACGGTATTACCTTTGTCCCCGCCAGCAGTTCGCCCTTTTTGACAACCGTATTGTTAGGCAATGTGGATAAAATTACGTCGGGCAGTTCGTTTATTGCTTCCAGGGCAGGAATATTGATTTTTAACAGTCCATCACAGCTAGCATAAAGGTTTACACGGCTTTCCCTGGGGCCGGTCCAGGTTACACCGGTACCGATGACCGCTTTGCCCAGGCGGACACCGGCTTGATTCTCATGGATATCACCGGTCTCAAGGTCCAAGATATAGATATTCTCCTTGCCCAACTTCAAAAGTTCCGGCACGTCCTCTTGCCTTATGATGTGCCCTTTTTTATAAAGCGCTCCCTTGGACTCTCCTTTCACGATTTTGGTGATATCGTGACTGAGCACCTTTCCTACCGCTTCCTCTACTTTAATTGTCTGCAACTTCATCTCTTTCACTCCTTGAAAGTGACTTTATCGTACACATAGAGTGTGGACTATAAAGACCAATTCATCCCAATACCACCATATTTATATAGATAAACAACTTGAATTATATAATTTATTATTACCTTAAAAAACGACCGTTAAAATGATGACCATTATTAGCGAGCGTTTGATAAGGGTTTTGTTCGTAGTTAGTATAACTCAAGGTACTCATTTCAGCCTTGGTGTTTTCCATACCCTGTCGTCGCAGGAAAGGCAGGTTATAACGTGCTGTCACGGCTGGTCCTGATGATTTTCGTAAAACAATTTGAGCCGGCATTATTATTTTTACCACTTCTACCAATAACAGCATTATGTGAATTTTAAAACTTTAGAAGCTGCAACAATTACAAATAAATTTTTATAGGCTTTTCATTGGAACATTAATACGGCCAGATATAAAGTTTTAGCGGCAACGGCTTTAGCTCCCGTTGCCGCTAAAATAATTCAACAACTCTTTTAGCTCATTTTTAATTAGCTGCGTATGGCCGTGAGGCTATTTACTAAGCTCCGCACCCGCAACCACAGCCAGCTTCTTTTTCTTTCTTTTCTTTTAAGGCCTTGAGGATCATTTCTGGAGTAATCGGCACTTGGTAGAACCTTACGCCGATAGCGTCGTAAATCGCGTTGGTAATGGCCGGGAAAGTAGGCTGAACGGCTCCTTCACCTGTTTCCTTAACACCAAAAGGTGCGGTCGGGTCGTAGCTGTCTACGATATTGGTGTCCATATCCGGCATTTCCATAAATGTCGGGCACTTGTAGTCATGGAAGTTGGGGTTCAAGTGCTTGCCTTTTGCGTCAAACTTCATATCTTCGTAAAGGCAGGCACCCATGTTGAACATGATGGAACCTTCCACCTGTCCATCAACGCTCATCGGGTTGACGGCTGTGCCGCAGTCACCAGCTTCGGTTACCTTCTTGACATAAACCCGCCCGGTTTCCACATCTACTTCTACTTCGTGAATCTGGCAGCTGAAGCCAAATGTGGGAGAGTGGCCGATGTTAGCGCCCTGAATCCGGTTGCCGGTGATGATGTCAATACCTTTGCGCCGCGGCGGGGAGAAGTGTCCAACAGCACTTAGAGCACCAACGGAGTTGACATATTTCTGAACCACTGTTGCCCACTCGATTTTGAATTTTGGTTCAAACATGGAATAAATCATACGGTCTTTAATCTCTAAATGATCGGCCCGGCAGCCAAGCAAACCGCCAGCCATTTCTCTGAGTTTGAAATTGATTTCTCTGGCTGCTTCATTGATAGCATAACCGGAGGCATAGGTTAGACGACTGGCAAAACTGCCCAGGTCGAAGCTGCCTATTTCCGTGTCACCTGTTTGCACATGCACGTCTTCATAATGGACGCCAAGTGCTTCAGCCGCCATCTGAGCCATAACAGTGTTGCAGCCCTGGCCAATTTCGGCAGCCGCGCAAAGCACAGTCACGCCACCCTCGGTGTCAACCTTCAGTGTTACTGAGGTATGGGGCTTGTACGACTGGTACAGGGTATAGGCGGTACCGGAAATGTAATAACCGCCGGCCAGGCCGATGCCTTTGCCGAAGGGCAGCTTGCCGTGTTTTTCCAGATAGCCTGATTTTTCTACTGCTGTCTGCAGGCATTTCTTGTACTCGGTATGCGGTACGTACATGTTGTTAATGGCGGTATAGCCTGAATCAATGGCGTTTTTCATCTTCAGTTCGTACGGGCTGATTCCCATCATTTCGGCCAATTCGTCCAGCATGCACTCCATGGCAAACCTGGGCTGAACTCCGCCGAGACCGCGCATGGCTCCGGTGGTGGGCAAGTTGGTATAAACGTTTCTTACAAGGCTACGGGCATTGGGCACTTTGTAGGGCAGGTGCACCATGGAAGCGGTGTAGAACATCACCACGACGCCCCAACCTGCGTATGCGCCTTTGTCCATGGTATTGTCAAAATCTACGGCTTGGATATAACCGTCTTTGTCCAGACCGATTTTCCATTTCATATAGCATGGGTGCCGGCCTTTGCTCGTGTAGAATACATCAGCGCGCTCGAAAGTTACTTTGACTGGCCGGCCAATCTTACGGGACAGAAGGCATGCGACAAATTCTGATGCGGCTGCTTCGCCCTTGCCGCCGAAACCGCCGCCCACTGCAGGAAGCGTAACTCTGATTTTGCTCATGGGCATTTCTAAAACGATGGACATCTGGCGATGCAGGTAGTGGGGAACCTGGCTGCTGGCCCACAGGTGCAGTAGCCCGTTTTGGGTGTCATAGCTGGCCACGGCGGACATCGGCTCGATATAGCCGTGTTGCGGCCGGCCGGTTTTAAATTCTTTTTCTAAAATGTACTCGCACTTTTCAAAGGCTTTGTCCACGTCACCGTAGATCTGGTCACCTTTATGCAAGATATTGTCGGGAGCATTTTCATGTATATTTACTTCACCAGCGCGTGCCATGGATTCAAACGGATCCAGCAATGCCGGTAGCGGTTCGTATTCTACTTCAATCAGATCACAGGCGGCCTCGGCCGTTTCTTCGTCAATGGCGGCAACAGCGGCCACGCCTTCACCATAAAAGCGTACTTTGCCTACAGCCAGAGCGGTCTCGTTGGCTGATGCAGGAACGATACCCCATTTATTAGGAGCTTCGTCTCCTGTAAGTACTGCCAGTACGCCCGGCAGCGCGAGCGCTTTGCTGCAGTCGATCTTTTTAATGTTAGCATGGGCGTATTCTTTGCAACGCTTTATTTTCCCGTACACCATGCCCGGCAGTACCATATCGGCGGTATAAACTGCTTCACCCTTTGCTTTGGCAGGGCCATCTATCCTAGGTACGCTTCTTCCTACCTGAGTGAACCTTCTTTCATCTAAATATGAAGGTTTTCCTTCACGCACATAATTCTCTCTTTGATCCCAGGCTCCCATTACTTCACCCCCTTAGACATGGCTTCTGAAGCTAGTTCAATCGCTCCGATGATTCTCTTAAAACCGGTGCAACGGCAAATGTTTCCTGACATCTCGTGCTTGATGTCATATAAGGTAGGCTTGGGAGTCCTCTTCAGGAGTCCTGAGGCCGACATGAGCATGCCTGGTGTGCAGAAACCACACTGGATAGCGCCATGATTGACAAATGCCGCCTGTAGAGGATTCAGTTGGCCGTCTGGCAAAGTCAGTCCTTCAACAGTGGTCACTTTTTTACCATTGCAGGTGATCGCCAGCGTGATGCAGGACAATACGGGTTTATCTTCTACCAGCACGGTGCAGGCGCCACAGTCGCCCATCCCGCAACCTTTTTTGGTTCCGGTCAGGCCTACCTTTTTCCTGATTACGTCAGCAAGCACATCCCGGGGGCTAACCGGAACGTCATATTCATGTCCGTTGATTTCTAAACTAATCAGTTGTTTCATCACTTACACCTCCTGAGCGGCGGCAAACGCCTCTTTAAGTAACCTGCGGGCCAGCACGCCTACGATCGTGTGCCGGTATTCCTCGGAGGCCCGGATGTCGGTAATCGGTTTTGCTTCACCTTGAGCTGCTTCAGCTGCTTTTTCTACTAATTCATCACTGAATTTCTTACCATTCAGAAGTGCCGGAACTGCTGCAGATACCAGCGGCCTCACGAAAACTGAGCCCATGACAAGTCTCACACTCTTAACAGTCTGATTGTCAGCTTCCAGTTCAATATTGACAGCCATATTGACACAGTCAATTTCATTGGCATCTCTGGCTCCCATATAGGCATAGCGACTAGCTGACTTGGGAGCGGGTTCCGGCAAAACAAATTTGGTCAGAATTTCTCCTTCTTTGAGGTCGATTCTTCTGACACCTGTGATGAAGTCCTCCAGGGGCATTTCTCTATCCCCGGCTGCGCTGCTTACAATAACCTTGGCGCCCAGTGCTACCAGCGGTGTGGGAGTCTCGCCCGATGGTGAAGCGTTACAGCTATTACCGCCTATGGTGCCCATATGTCGTACCTGGGATGAACCAATTTCGCCTGCCGCATAGGCAAGAGCGTAGTATTTTTCTTTCACTATTTCAGAATACTGAACTTCTGAATTCTTTGTGGTCGCACCGATTACCATACCTTTACCCGGCTCATATTTGATACCTTCAAACTCTTCAATGTTAGTGATGTCAATGAGGCATTCCGGGCTTACTATTTTGTCTTTCATCAAGATCACCAGGTCCGTGCCACCGGCAAGGATCTTAGCCTTTTTCCCTAGACGACCCACTAATTCAAATGCTTCGCCAGGCGTCTTGGGAGCAAAATACTCAAAGTTATTCATAAACATCTTAAGCCACCTCCTTCATATCCTTTAACTACTCATGGACAACATGGACAATTCTTGATAACTTCTTGTGTGAATGAGCATCTTTCTTTCTTTGACATTCCCCCTTTACTTAATTCCACTCCAGGGAAGCCTTTTAATTAAATAGTTGGCTATTTTCCCCAGGGGTCAGAGCATCAAAGGCATCAAAGCAACGTGGTAATCTACTCAGAGCCGGAAAAAGGCAGGCTACCAGAATCTGCTGCACTTGTTCCTGTCCGGGTTTGTAATATAAGCAACTGAGACCCTGACCCATTTCCTTATACCCCGCCATATGTTGTTTATCAATCATATGCTAAGTCAACAACCCATGTTTTATATTATTACAGCCTATAGTAGTCTAATTAAAAAATATATCAATATGGGCTATATTAACATTCAAAAAAAATAGTATTACCTAATGCAGTTAGCATGTTAAAAATAATACTTTCTATTATAGGCTATAGTATAACACTAGCAATAAAATGTTTTATTTTACATATAAATAAAACATATAGTTGCCCTTTTTCTAGTAACTATTTTTTATTACATTGTATAGTACTATATTTAAAAGATCAAGTTTATTTTTGCCTGCAAAATAGGTTATACTTGGCGGGGTTATATTAATCTGTGGTCTGCTTTGAGCTATAAGCAACATACTTCCTCTGCATTATTGACCATACGTGTCAACTGTTTAAAACAAAATTCTTGTTGATGGTTGTGTGAAACACATGGAGTCTGGAGTGAGCTTAGACGACCGAAGAAATGATGCCTAATTTTTTAGAGAATGGAAGTGCCCCTGCCAGGGAAAATATTTAGATGCCTACCTTATTAAATAGCAGGGACGGAATCTAGTTTGAAGCTATTTATTTTTTTATAGACCTATTATATAATATACTAGTATATATCTATGTATATACTAGCTTGTGAGAAATATCATATGAATTATATGCTTCCTTATGCAAAGGGGAAAAATATGAGAATTGCAGTTCTGATGAAACAAACTTTTGATACTGCGGCAATAATCAGTTTGGATGCCAATGGGCAAATTGAGCGCCAGGGTATCAACCTGATTATCAATCCCTACGACGAA
>JAQVOH010000134.1 GCA_028702695.1 Desulfotomaculaceae bacterium | reverse complement strand
GACTGGTTTTTAAAGCTCATGCGTAGAGTTGTCGTTATCGCCAATGGTCTTCCTCCTCTCTGGGTTTAAACGTTTTTCCTTAAGCTTCGATCATGGTGGCATTGTCCACTCTGATAATCCCGTTCAACGCATAGTCCTGCAGGCTGCCAAGGGAGGTGGCCACATCAAAAATGTCCTGATCGGCAGCAGCTGCCTTGACATTGGTTAGGCTCTTGTTCCGCAGGATCGGGCTACCGGTACCACTCGTACCGACATGCAACACCAGTTTGAGTGCAGAGTTACCGGGTACTTTGGTGACTGCCATTTCATTATCCCCCCTTGCGTGATGATTTTGGGGCGGACCCCGACCGGTGAGAAGGCGCCCGCCAAAAACAAAAAGACCGGCAGAATTTACCGGTCAGGTATAGTTTACCTATAGTACATATGTTTGTCAAGCGGTTTTTTTACTGCCTACAACTAAAGTCATTGATCTCTAATAAACCATGCGTAACTATCGAAGAAAATAGCTGTCATCAAATATCTAATATAGATTGCGTTATTATTACATCTTCTAATTTTTCTTCGATTTTGTATCTTCCAAAAGGTTTTCATTTAAATAATTCCAGTATTCATTTGAATTATATTGACATAAACAGCTTGGAAATTCATTAACCGTATTAATCAGTAAAGGTACACTAACATTTTTATCGATTACCTTTCCCGGAAAAACCGCTATACATTTAAACATATATGGCACATCAGTATTACCTTTGGAATACCAATAAAGCTCTATATTAAATAATTTCTTAATGGTTTCCACAACATTAATACCGGTGGCTTCCATAGAAAAAGTACGCTTGTGGGGGTTTCTGCAGAAATCAAGTCCCAACTTAAAATTACACTTCTTCCCGACACAACCCATACAATACCCAGTGCTTAAAAAACTTCCTTTGAGAAGGGGTGCAAGTTTATAGCCAATATTTGCAAGTAACCTGGCTAATATCGCATCTTGGAACTTCCAATGGATTGCCGAATTACGGGAAACCAGCACTTTCTCATGCTTAAATTTAGACCAAAAGCGGCAATAAATCAACCAAACCGGATTTTCAGGTGAGGCTAAATCTTCTAATTTCGGGGACCTGGGCGGACATCCTCCAGCAGATCCATAATTACTGCATCCTTTGGCGCAAGCAGCCCACACTTTTTCATGCTCACAAACCAGATCTTTGGCCTGGCAAAGCAAACTTCCAATTTCCAATGGATAAATATTACCACTGCTTTGCGCACGATATATATACCAAAATACACTATCTTCTCGAATATTCTCAGTCTGTAATACAACTTCCACTGACATTATTCTAACAATCCCTTCACCACCAGAGTAACCATTGCTATAACAACTCCCAATAAAATCTTAAAATAAAATTCCAGTTTTTCAATCTTAACAGCATTGTTAGACAAAGTCACACTTCTACCCTTTATATCGGTAATCATTGAGGACGGTATATTCTCGTAATTTTCTTTCTGTTTGTAGCTTTCACTGATTTTATTTTCAAATCGTTCAAAAAAAATCATAAACAAGGAATCGCAACGCCGTACAACTATATCGTTAGGCCCAGCATTATAGACCGAAAATATCAGTTTCCCATAATAACCAGGATCCACATGGAAGCCAGAAACATTTATTAAACCTTTCCTTTTAAAACTAAACCTCATACTAATGAATCCCATGACATTAAATGGCAGCTTAATTTTTTCTTCTGTGATGAGCAAAGCAAATTCGCCAGAACGTATAGATACAACATCCCCCTTTTCAAGCACCTTTGGTAATTCTTCACTACTAAGATATACTTCATTACCCAATCTTAGATTAAGTTTCCATCCTTCAAAAGATTCATACCAAACATCATTTATATCAGTGCACTCAATAAATTCCTTTATTTTGTTTTCATCTGCTATTATCCCTGGCTTAAGCAATTTACTCACCTCAAATATTCAAAATTTAAGGATAAACTGATTTTATCTCTAAATGAAATAAACCATAAATAAAACTCTCGAAATCAACATAATTATTATTAATAATATTGCAATAGCTATAATTACCATAATATTGCTTAACCTTCTCATCAATATTGGATCTATCATTCTATTTCTCAATGAAATCTGTTCGAGTTTTAATACTATAAAAATGATATTCAACCAAAGAAATACTATAAAAAACAACGCCATCAAAACATCTGAAGCTAATCCATTTTCAAAATAGCAAAAACCAAATATCAATGTTGCTACTATTAGAATAATAACAATAATCATTAAGGTGTTAATTGTACATAAGCTTTCTTTTTTTTGTTCCATCGTCCAACCTCCACTTATAAAAAAAGAGTGGATTACCACTCTAAAATTATATCTTTAGCCGGCACCACGGTTCTGGTCCAGTAGATACATCCCGGTTAAAAAGCATTCTTTCACCAGGACACCCACCCCGGCACTTCTCTATTTCTGCGCATTCAGAGCACATCACTATATCTTGTAAATGCAAACTGCGCAATTTATTAAGCAAATCATCATTAAACCACAATTCTTCTAGTGGCCAATCATAGATTTTGTTACGCTTTCCTTTTAAGAATTTGAAAGCCTCACAAGGGAAGACCTCCCCTGTAGCTGAAATGAGAAGTTTATTTTGTGAGGCACTACATGGCGTTATATCTCCATCCTTTACACAATTAAAGGGAGCTCCAAGCCGTATGTTTATATCTCTATACCAATTTTTTAATTGCTTTACCTGCTTTACAACCACAACCGCCTTTTTCCCCGAAAGCATTAAGTCCTCTGCATTTTCTCTGCATCTGCCCTGTTGCACCAATCTTAAAAGACTCACCTGGCCAATTCCAAGGGAGCTAGCCAGGGCCATTACTTCAGGGATCTCGTTCACATTCACGTTCATTGGTACAAAGTGGAGCTCCACAGGTAAACCAGCTGATAATACTCGTTTGATAGACTCCAAAGTCAAGGCAAAACTACCTGCAACACGGGTAATGTAATCATGTGTACCAGCAGATCCACCATGAATGCTAAAAATCACTTTGGCAGTACCTGCGGCAATTAAATGTTTAACTAGTTGTTCGCTTAATGGAGCTAAATTCCCATCATCATCCTCTACAACCCCGCAGCTGTATACGGCAAGCTCTATTCCCTTTGCAGCAGCATATTCCAGCACTTGAAACAACTCATGGTACTGGACCGGCTCCCCACCCGATATGGTCAATTTCTCAAGCCCCAGGTGAATGCCCTCATCGATCAACCTGTAAAGTTGCCTGGCAGGTATATATTCTTTATTTGCAGCTGATGCTTCGGATGAGCAATGCCTGCAGTAAAGAAGACAGCTATTGGTTACTTCAACAAATAGCTCCTTTAAGGGATATCTCCCTTGCATTTGCTTCACCCCCCCCAAGCTATTTCAAGTTATAGTAAACCTTGGTTCAATACATTAAACAATTTTAAGGAAATTCCTGCTTCTGTTAATATATGATGACAGTTTTTTTAAGTTTTTTATTAGCAAAATATTTAAGCCCAACTGGCTTTGTATAATTATATTACTCCAGGTGGGCCATATTCGGTTATATTTATTACTACCATCCCTGTTTTAAATACCTACGGCGGTCGGCCGCGTCAAGAACTTTGGCGCAGGATTCCCAGGGCACCTTTTCAATCTGATTATATTTAATTTCAAAGGGGTGCTGTTTATATACAGCGTCAATGGTCTTATTAGCCTGCTCAATTTCCCCCAAAGCCGTATGCACCCAAACGTCTTCCAGCACATCCGGAATTTGGCCAAACATCTGATAGATTTCTTTCATGCGACTGGAAAGTAACTCGTGTACCCTATCCTCAACTGAATTCTTATAGCGCAAATTGTAAATATAAACCGTATCCTTGAGCTGCCCTATGCGCTGAATGCGGCCTTTCCGCTGTTCCAGGCGAGTGGGATTCCAGGGCAGGTCCAAGTTGATTAGGCTTCCCAAACGCTGGAGATTAAGCCCCTCACCGGCCGCTTCAGTGCCCAGCAGTAACCTGATGGCACCTCTGGCCACCATCCCTTTTAGTTCCTCTCGGGATACCCTGACGAATTCAATTCCTTGCATGATGCCGGAACGCTGGTTGCCGGCATAGATACCGATCTTTTCTTGCGGCAATTCCAGTGACAGGTTCCGCGCCAGCCAGTCAAGCGAGTCGTAATACTGGGAAAAAACAATACATCCCAGTTCCAGCCAACCCCTTTTGAGAAGGTCCAGCACTGCGTCATACTTGGGGTCCCGCTCCGGGTTAGCATTTAGGGCTGCCACAAAACGCTCCAGTAAGACTCTGTGCACCTATCAATAAGCGTGTCAGGGCTGCCACTGAAACAACCGTTAATTAATGTCTGCAGGATATAGTTATCAATCCCCTTAACTGAATGCCACTTCAGCTTATAATGATACCGAAAATAAATCAAAGGGATCAATACCAAGTAAGAGGTCAGAGCTTTATCGCTGCGGATGTAGTTGAGGATGGGGATGAGGATGATGGGCTAAGCTTTCCGTAAATAAGCAGGAAGGCTGATAGCATCCTCGGGCTTTTCACCCAGTAGCACAACTTCGACTTTTTTGAGATACGGTTCGTACAGTGCCACCTGAATTTGCCCTGATAAAGATTTCCACAACATCATCTTCCGAATAAAGCTCCGGATTATCAACACTATCTAGCTCCTGAGATATTGAAGCTATGAGAGAAATAGTTTCTTCTTGGTTGTAGCAGATGATGGCAAAAAAGAGACGATTTCTAATTCTGGGTGCTAACACCCTCATTGATTTTTGCAAATGTGACAGGACCATTATTAAATTGCTTTGTACCTATGTTGGCCAAATATATTTAGCCACGCCTGTTTTATGCGAAATTAATGAAATCGCTGAGAGCGATTGTGTTGAACTTGGAGTTAAACTTGTAGAACCTGAACTGGAGCAGGTTATGTTGGCCACAGAGAAAAAAGGCTCCTTATCTTTTCAAGATAATATGTGTTTAATTCTTGCCAAAGAACATGGTTGGACGTGTGTAACGAATGATAAACCATTAAGGCGAGCGTGTAAACTTGAAGGCATACCACTAATATGAGGGATTCAACTAATTTGTATATTAGTTGAATCTGGCGGCCTACCTGTCAGACATGCGGGGGATATTATACTTGAAATACGGAAGAATAATCCTAAATACATCACTGACACTATTGTACAAAAAGCCTTTAAAAGACTAGGGATGGGTGGCTAGTTTATCTTCCCAGATTTTTGATGTCTGGCAGCAGCATGTTTCCTGCCATTGCTGGTATTGCCAATCCGCTGATATACGCTAAGGCGGCTGCCACAAACAACCTGGCGGGGCTGCTGCCTTCTCCCCAGTTATCTACTTTTTGCCCAAGGCAGGTCTGCGGTGACTAATAATCCAGCTCGAACAGACGCCTCAGCGGTGGTTAGTGGCTGGGTGATAGCTTCAAAGAATAGGCCCGCTCACCTGGCATGTGCGGCTTGCACACGCCCAGGTTCGCGGGCTTTCGGAAAAAGCTTACGCCATCAGGTCGGATCATGTGGAGGTACCCCCTCCCTGTATCAAGTTTCTGTTAGATCTCCGGGTGCTCCTTCGCGATCTCTTTCATCTTTACGCTAAAATATTTGTCAGCCGCAACTTCGTCCGGATCGTCAGGGTCGTTAGGTCCTTCCGGCATCGTCCTAAACTGGTAAACCCGGCAACCCTCTTCCGGGGCGCTTACCCGGGCTTCCCTTTCTTTTAGTATCGTTTCCAGTCTCTTGGCATCTTCTAAATAATAGGTTACCTCCTGATCACTTAGGCTTACTATAATTTCCTTTTCAAAAAAGAGGAGCTTAAACAGGTCCTCTACTTGAAAATACTCCTCTTTTCTTTTTGTTTTTTC
>JAQVOH010000039.1 GCA_028702695.1 Desulfotomaculaceae bacterium | reverse complement strand
TCTTTGCAAGCTATCTTAAACAGGCGTAGTATTCTTTGCAGCTAAGCCGAGCAAAATAGCACGCTCATTTTTATCCGGGTCTTCCAGTACCTCTTCTAATAGTAAGTCTAACACCCTGCCCAATTCGGGCCCTGGTTCAAAGCCGATCTCGATAAGATCATCTCCCTTGACAGCCAGGTCTTTTATACTCATTGGCAGCCTTTCACTAAGAATCTGGTTTATCCCCGCCTGTATATCATCCAGTTCAGAGAAATCATATGGCGGTGCAGCCCCCATAATATCAGCTTTCTGTAAATCGAATAAATCTTCCAGGTTATGTTTACCAACTCTGTTGATCAGCTTCTTAAAGCTGGAATTTCTTACCTTAGGGTAACGGCTCATGTGCTCACCCACCAGTACCGACACATCCCCAATGGTTTTGTTATCGTACTTGAGACGCCTCAGGATATTCTCAACCATTTTTTGCCCCTCAAGATGATGCCCGTAAAAATGGTCGACTCCGTTCTCATCGATACTGAAAGTGTTAGGCTTGCCTATGTCGTGCAGCAAGGCCGCCAGGCGTACCTTGAGGCGCGACGGCACCCCTTCCACTACGGCCAGGGTATGTTCAAAAACATTCTTGTTATGCCGGATACTACGCTGGGCAAAGCCAGCCACGGCCTCAGGCAGCACCTGCTGCAGCAAACCCGTCTCAAGCATTAACCGGATCCCCAGGGCGGGCAGGCCGGACAATAAAATGAGGTTAAGCTCTCCCCTGATCCGTTCCGGCGCAACCTTTTGAAGCAGGGCATAATGCTTTGTTATGGCTTGATATGTATCTGGATACATTGAAAACCCAAACGTGCTGCAAAACCGGATTGCACGCAGCATTCGCAAGGGATCTTCCATGAAACGTTGCTCCGGCTCGTTTCGCGGGGATTTGATAATTTTATTCAGAAGATCTTGCTTACCGCCAAACGGGTCGTAAAGGCTGCCGTTCTCATCAACGGCCATGGCATTCACAGTAAAGTCCCTGAGTGAAAGGTCCTGCTCCAAACCGGTTGAGCTTTCACCAAGCTCATAACTCTTGAAAGTGGAAACCTCTACGGTAAACCCATCGATCAGAACCGCGACAGTGCCGTGCTTTTCGCCGGTGGGAACGGTTTTCCGAAATAAAGACCTGATTTCTTGAACGGTTGCCGAGGTAGCCACATCATAATCCGCCGGTTCATTTCCCATCAAGATATCTCTCACGCACCCACCTACTACAAAGGCCTGATAGCCATTTTGTTTCAGGGTGCTGATAACTTTAACCAGGTAAGCTGGCATCTCCATTGGATATCTCTCTCTTCTTTAGGTTTCCAAGCAAATTATACCTGATTTACTCCATTACTCCCAAGGGAATGTCGGCGCTCCATGACCAAGCGCAGGATGTCATATCAGGTAAGAAAAATGATCATCTTGTCTTTATCCAAAGATGATCATTGCACCTTAAATATCAAATTATTCAATCGATACGTGCCTTTGGCAGACACGACTTTCAATAAATATTGTTTTTTCTATTAATTCAACTGCGCTATTTCAACCAACAAATCTTTGGCCTCACTGTCTTCAGTCAGGTCGTAGACTAACCCCAGGCAATACCTAGCCATATCGAACTGCCTATCGTCATAAGCCTTTTTGCCCAATGCTGCTGCAATACCCAGCACGGGCTCACTGGCACCAACCTGGATACCTTGCTCTCCTATGGTTCTAAGTATGTCCTCTTGATCAGGCGGCCCTATTGGATCCCCAGTTTTTTGGGAAATAAAGGACAATTCAGAGGTAACCGCATCGTTTTTGTCAAAATCACTGCTCAGATAATACATATTGATAGCATCAGGATAGTTTTCTTTTTCAATAAAATAGAAGCCTATATTACGGTAACATCTGGCTATCTCTGCTTTGGTGGTGGCAAAGGATAGTGCCTGCCTGGTTAAATTGTGGTATTCTTCAAAATCACCGGTCAGCTTATAGGCTTCAGCCAGCTGAAAATATGCATATATATTTACCGGGTTGGACCTGACCGCCTTGATCAGCGCTTGTATGGAAGCCTCCATATTTCGTTCTTCCATATAAAGAAATCCACGAATTATATACATATCACTAAAATCATAGGGTGTCGGTTTAAAATTTTTCGTTGGATTGAAAAAATGTTGATATACAAATGCTTGATACATATTTTTGAAGCTAAAATAATCACTTTCTTTATCTGCCTCAAGAAAATCCTCACACAGCTGGATCAAGGAGTCCATCATGACTGTGGCTTTTTTATATTGTTTTGTTGAAACCAGGTATCTAGCCTCATCATACAATACGTCCATGCGCTGACTATCTTTGTAGAAGGCTGATGCAACCGGTACTTTCTGATCTTCAGGTAAAATATCGTACAGGGTCCTTCCTATGGCGCGCAAAATATCCTTCGACCGCTCGTGAGACTTATAGGTATCAGCCTGTTCCTTTAAATATGGGACATCCTTTTCACTGTTTCCGGTTAACCCGTTGTTGATGTTGATAAGTATTTTTTCGTACTCCATGACAGAACCTCCAAAGCTTAAATTATATTGTCTACAACAAAATTCCCTGTTACCTTTCTTATTGTATTATTCGTGTCGAAAAATGTAAAAACCTCTCGTAAAAAAGAGGATCTGCAGAAAATTTAAGCTAAACTTGGAGCGCAACCCTTCCACCGGCTTTTCCTGGAGTGCTCCCAGAACAAAAAACAGCAGAATATTTGCGTAGTTATGTTGTATTCTATGCTGGTCATACTCACAAAATTTTCCTAATAGATTAATAATAGGACCCTGCCTGGATGGACTCTATGGACTTGAAAGGGGTAGTGGAAAAAGGGGGAAGATTGGTGCCTTTTGAAAAAAATTTTGTCATTATTTTCTTTACAGCTATGGGTGTATTGCTTGGCGCTGCATTAGTTGGTTCCCTGGCTGCAGTTTTGGTACGGGAGCCACCGCTTGGAGCGATGCTCAGGCTCGCCAGGGAAATGAAGATATGGGCAGTGGTGGCGGCTATCGGCGGGACCTTTTCAACCATTGAGATTTTAGAGTCCGGTGTTTTTAAAGGTGAGATTATAGCGGTAATCAAGCAGCTCTTTTACATCGTAAGCGCTATGGCAGGGACCCATTTAGGCTACTTGATTGTCCTGGCAATAGCTGGAGAAGGGAAATGAAGAACCAGACAATCCGTTTGATAGCGCTATTCTTCCTGGGTATGGTAGCGGGGGGTGTCCTTGTAACCGTGGACCTGGGTGGTCAGATAGATGAAATAACACATAAAAACCAACTTCTCAGCCAGCAGCTGGAACTTTGCAGTGACGAGTTAAAACAATTACAAAAAAGCCTGGGAGAAAGGGAGAAAAGAGTAGTAACCGGCATCGAGCCACACATTACAATCCTTGGCGAAAACATGGCCAAAATTGAAGAGGAGAATACCATCCTGGTCCTGGAAAAACAGGTGCGGCAGTGGCTGGAGCCGGTTAAGGGACAGGAGATAGACAAACTCAACTATTCACTTGTTCCTCAAGTTATTGATAACAGGGTAGTCGAATTTGAAGGAGCAAATTATCAATTAAAAGTACAGCTGGTTGTAATCGACGCAAATATAACCATATACCTGGAAGCAAAAAAAGAAAAAATAATCCGTCCGGTCAATCAATCCTCAAAGATAAATGCGGGGTCTTGAAGGACAGGGAGCTAATCAAACACAATTATCCCCGTGTGTTATCAGTAAACTTCCATTGCCAAAGTCGTGCGCAGCACCAACGTCTCCGTAGGCCGGGGCTGCGATATCGGTCTTGTCGAATACAAGGGCAAATACTCATCCTCCAATCAGTGGTGATTCCCCGTTTCATAGCACCATTTCGCAATCTCTGCGATCAATTTCAAAGGAAGTGGCTTATTATATGGCAACTGCACCGCACCTTTGCTTGTCTTGTACTCCGTCAAACGGTCGGCGAAATGTTCTATGGCCTTTTCGCCGGGGTACAATCCGATGTTATTTTTAAATGCCGCGAAATGGATGATGTTATGCTTGCTCCAGTAAGTCGGCATACTCCACGAGATACGCTCCTGTGCGTCTGGCAGTACGGCACGGATTGTATCTCGTACCTGATTCAATAATGGCTGAACACTCTCAGATTGTGCGGAAATATATGCGTCAATCGTTTTGGGCATTTCCACATAGAATGTTCACCTCGCCCTCTCAGTAATAGCAACTTTTACGCTGCTGCCTGGCTGTTTACCAATTTCGGCCCGAATGTCCTTGCGCAAACCTATGATGTAGTTAACAGTATCTAATGTCCAAAACCTTCGATTTTCCATCCCGTTTGAGGAGATTCATATTCTTGACATCATTTATCTCAATTGCAATTTTGAAATCTTTTTTCCCTTTTCTTCTCAGAACAAGTGTATTAGAAAATACCTTAACTGCACCAATTTTGAAATCCTTATCGTACCGTGTTCCTCTTGTTGCCATAATGGTCACCTCCTACTGAGTTAATTTCACCTCGGTTCTATGTGTCCATCAAACCGGATACGCGGCAGAGGTTTGCTCATGGTCTAATACGAACCGCTTGACGTAAACTCGCCCTCTCCCTTAAGATAACTGTTGAAAAATTCAAGGCAGACCTTGTTTATCGTCTTTAGGCAGTATACTGTTTCAGTCGTTGTTTTCTTCCCATCTAATATACGGGTTAGAATTGGGCTAGTAAGTGCAAAATCAGTTAGGGCTAAATGCCCGACACCACTGATATAGACGTTAAACGTGGTCGCATTGGTGTCGGAAAGCATGCTATAGTTTGCTGCATATTGTGGTCGTTGTGCAAGAATGCCCCATGAGCTATCCGAATACACGTTAAGTACAGGAACAGGATAAATCTCATCTGTGAAAACGAACCGGCCATCCTCAATACCCTCAATATCATACATGAATGGTGATTCGAGGGCAATAACTGCATTAACATCATCTCTTATTCTACCAATACCAAGCGCTCCCGACCCACCGAGTGAATGTCCCATAACGCCAATTTTTGTAATGTCCACAAGTTTGTAAGCCATATCCGCATTATTGTTTTTTGCTTGTGTAATTATATAATCGATGACAAAATTTATATCATCTGTGCGTATTTTCATCCACTTCTGATAATACTCATAGCTTTTATGTATGTCGGATTGTGGATCCTCATTGAATAATTCCTGCATATAGCCCAAATCGATCAATGTAGTATCTCCGTCCTCGTCGGTTGTGTAAAAGCATTGGTATGTATGGTCGATCGAGAATACAACATAACCGTGACTTGCAAGCTCATTGTAAAGTGATTCATTGCTTGATTTAATACCAAGTCCACCATGTGAAAAAACTATCAGCGGATACGTTCCATCTGAATTATCAGGATACCACAATTGCACATTCAATTTCCTGTTTTTATTAGTGTCAGTATAGCTTTCAACACGACTTGTATCAATGTACGTGTAGGTTTTGGTTGCAATTTGATATTCGCCCGTGGTATCCACAACCGCTTTGTTTTGGGGAAACATGATTGCTGGCAAGGTTAACGCAAAGATAAGTACCGTCATCCCTATGGCTTTCAAAACAACAAGCACTGCTTTGTACTCTCTTTTTTCTTCTTTTTTTTGAATCAAGGTGATTGCTCCAATTATTGATAGCAATAGCAACAAGGAGCCCAGAGCATAATAACGAAGGCTCCAGTCAATTACGGGCAAGATCGCAAGCAGCACAAAGCCTACAAAGGAAGCAATTCTGATAATGCTTCTTACTTTTTTGTGAATTGATTTAGTAATAATACAGAATGCGGCCAATGAAATCTCAACAACAACTGCCGTTAAAAATATGATCATACCCATTTTATCATTCCCTCGCTTTGCTATTTTCGGAATATGACCCAAGTATTAGTTCATGGTATATAGATTCGTATAATTGTTGTTCAGGTCATCCTCTTGAACAGGTGTCAGGCTGTTTCTGAGCATTGAATCAATGTATGCTACTATTTTGTAATCGGTTGTCTCAAACTAGTTTGCCGACTTAAAGCCCATTTTGGATATCAGCTCTTTCCACGGAAAGTGCATGATATCCTTTTTTATCAAAATAAGTATGCCTACTTGACGATAATTCACGCAAAAATCGGAACCTTGAACAAATATGATATGATCACTATAGATTAACTGAAACTATTATCAACTGCGTAAAAGGCCGTTTTTTATTTTGGGAAAGCCTACGACTTCACCAAATTCCTACTGCCCTGCTGCGGCTTAAACATAAAGATTTTTCTGTTGTAGCTTTATGACTTTCTAAAAGGTATTAAAAGTAGAGAGGGGGAGTTATACACGATGATAAATGAGTCGCAGTGCACGGCGACCGCAGAGTTAGTTGTGAAAAAATATGCGGATATGGTTTACCGGCTGGCATTTGCTCAAGTTCGCTCCAAGAGCGATACCGACGACATATTTCAGGAGGTCTTCCTGCGGTATGTCCAAAGCAAACCGATCTTTGAAAATGAAGAACATCGTTTAGTTCCTTTCTTTTTATTCGAACAGTTATTTCATGCTTAGCATAATTATGATAATATTAAGCTAAAATATATTAGGGGTGAAAAACATGCCGCATATCAGACCGGTATCCGACCTTCGCAACAATTTTGCCGATATATCAAGGACCGTCCACGAAAGCGGCGAGCCTGTTTTTTTAACAAAGAACGGTTACGGCGACATGGTTGTCATGAGCATGGAGGCCTTCGAGCGCCTTCAGTTTGACAGCGAGGTCTATCAAACTGCATATTCCAGGCGGCCTAATGTCTCTTCCAACATAAGCGATGGGTACAACTGGTCCGTTGGATATCCCGTGAAAACGGTGTCTCGGACAATCCATAGAATGTTTCAAACATTATCGGCACCCTCTTTCCGTACAGCTCTGTACGAAACGGCAGGAGCCTGTTGTACTCTACGTTGCTGGTTCTTTTTCGCAGCAGCAGTGAGTAATCGTGAAGATTGGGCGGGCTGGGGCTGCAGATGCTCCGGTAGCTTCGGGCGTTTGCCGGCCCGTTCTCCAATAACCAATTGACTGGCTTTCCAGGGAGCATGTCCCTCGTATTCGATAGTAAGGACTGTTAGATCGGCTGGGTCATAAATGACATTCACCGTACATCCGATGAAGGAAAGGCCCACTTCATACTTTTTGCTTTCAAAGCTGATACAACCCGCCTTATCCACTTTGCGTTCTTCACAGTGCAGGAAAGCATTTGCAACTGTTTCCGGGGCCAGGAATTTTAAGGCTTTCTTATCGCTGCGATAGGCAGTTTCCGGATTAAGGCCGCCCTCCAGGCCGGAATGAGGCTTGTTCTGATAGCACTCTTCCAGCCAAACCTGGAACATCTCGTTTAACCTGTCCAGAGATTGTGGTTTTTCCAATGCGGCTTCAGCAAGGAAGCCGTCCACCACCCGGTTAAAACGTTCTACCTTGCCGGTAGCCTCTGGGGAATAGGGCTTAGCAAACAACAGGCGGATTCCCATTTTGGCACAAGCCCGAGTCATCCACTTCGTACGGTACTGGCTGCCATTATCAAAGTATACCGCTTCCGGCACCCCGTATTTATGGATAGCCTGACGAAAACAGTCTTCAACAATTACTTGATCCAGCATCGGGTAGAACTGGCCGTGCAAAACAAACCGAGTTGCATCGTCGACGAAGGATACCAGGTAGACCTGCTTCTTGCTACCGTTGTTACCAATAGGTAAATAGGGTCCATATTTTATGTCACTATGCCAGAGCTGGTTGCGATATTTCTTCTGAAAGCGCCGGGCGGCAATACCGGTTTCGGCATACATTCGCATGTGTCTCGCGCTGTATCCTCGCTCTGCCAGCTTCTCCTGCAAGGTACTGCGCTTAATCTGGCCCGGTTGTGCCAGCCCTTCCCACTCCAGGATTTGAATAATCTGGGCGATACTACGGCCCGGTACCTGACGACGCAGCAGGATGGCCTGTTCCAGAATATTAGCTGGAATTGGCTCCTCACTACGGCGCTGGCCCTTGCCTTTGGGTTTAAGCCCGCTAAACCCGTCCGTCTGGTACTGTGACAGGTATCTACGCAGTGTACGCTCGGATATACCTGCCTGTTGACAAATACTTGTTTTGAGCTGTCTGGCTTGGGCTGCATCCAGACCCTCCGCCAGCAGTGGGGACAATAGCTGTACTCGCTGTTAAGCTATCTCTTCAGCTTTCTTCCGATCTTTCATGCTAAAACCACTCCTTGGATTTAGGTTTTAACATGAGTCTACAACCTGTCCATTAGGACAGGAATGCAGAACGGGTATGTACCCAAAGATTTGAATTTGCCACAGATCGGACAATTCTTGCCAGCCAGCCGGGGGCGTCCCCTACATGATGCCAGATTCTTTGGAGCGTGGACTTGGGAACGTAGGACGCATTTTCCACAGATTCTTTACCATACCTGATAGCGATAGATTTAAGGCAGCCAAGGAAATAATCAACTAACTCAAAAAACCAGTTTCGCCAACGTCCAATGGTTGATTCATCTGCAGTGACGGTGAGCGCACCTTCCCCAGTCACAACTGCCTCGACGCTTTCATTTCCATAGCGTTTGTATGGGATGAGTATATCCGGAAGTTCGTGATGCAACCTACCGCAATGGCTGCAACGGAGCCTTCTGATAACCAGGACGATGGTATCTCCAGTACCATTAATATATTTCCGCTGACGGCTGCCGATAGCTTTCAGTGGTCCGCTACAGCATGGACAGGGATTCTGCTCCCCGCTCCTCACGAAAAACCCCCTTCTTGGGGTTCTCAACTAGCTCATATTTTGCTACATTGACCATATCTGTTGGTTGGACGCCTCTAGTGCTTCTGTTGGCCCAGTAGCACATACAAATGGGGGCGTCTTTTCCTTTCCTAACATGATATGGCCATTATATACGGCAATTTCTGGTCAGGCAATTACGTCAGCTTTTGGACTTTCTAGCTTAGCTGAAACAATTAAAAGATATAGCCTCGAAAGGTCTTATACTAACAATAACATTTATATTTCTATTTCATACACCTTATCATACTTTAGATTATTATCTTCCATAAGCTTCATTAACGACTCTTTAGCCTTTGGTTCTGCACACCAGGCTAAACCGCACCCCGCCGTAATCTCTCTGGGAACAGGAATAATTCTTCCGTTCCCCCCCTTTTCTTTGCATATCTTTTCCATTGCCATGGCATTAGTTGTTGTTTCAAATGTAATGACGAGCCTTACTTCTTTTTTTCTCATTATATCCCCCATATCCCCCGCTCTTCCAAAAAGTTATAGTGAGAGGCAGGTTTAATCCAGAGCAAGCTCCTCAATAGCTTTAAATCCCTTTTTTACTTCTTCATCTGTGTTGAAATGAGAAAGACTAAAGCGGACGGCGCCCTGTTCTTTTGTTCCCAAGGCTTCATGCATTAAAGGGGCACAATGTCCGCCTGCCCGTGTGTAAATTTCATAATCTTCAACTAACTGGTCACTTACAACAGAAGAATCATAATCTTTAATATTTAAGGTTACAATGGCTGCCCTTTCCTTTACTGAAAAGTCACCGTAAACCTTTACGCCTGGTATTTTTCTCACGCCTTCATAAAACATCCACATAAGTTCCTGTTCTCTCATCCTGATCTGCTCAATGTTTTTTAAAATGTAAGAAATGCCTGCATTTAATCCGGCAATTCCATGCACGTTCAAGGTACCTGCCTCTAAATGTTCCGGCATTTTGGCCGGATGGATTTTGCTATGAGTCAGGAACCCGCTACCGCCTGTTTTTAAGGGAGAAATAGATATACCCTCCCTCACATAAATACCGCCGGTTCCCTGGGGACCAAGAAGGCCTTTATGCCCTGTGAAACATAAAACGTCAATACTCTGGGCTCTAACATCTATTGGAAATACTCCTGCTGACTGGGAAGCGTCAAGGATAAATAAAATATGATGCTCCTTGCAGGTATTGCCTATCCCATTAATATCCAGCAAATTTCCTGTCAGATTAGAGCTGTGGGTGCATATAACTGCTTTTGTATTCTCCTTAATCTGATGTTCTATTTGTTGAAGCTGGATATTACCAGAAAAATCGCTTTTTATAATGGAAAGTTCAATACCCCTTAGTTCCATTTCGTATAGAGGCCTTAACACGCTGTTATGTTCCAATTCTGTGGTAATCACATGATCTCCGGGCTTTAACAGACCCTTGATAGCTATATTAAGGCTTTCTGTTGCATTAGAGGTAAAGGCAATCCGGCTGCAGTCATCAACATGAAATAACTCTGCTAATTTCTCTCTGGTATCATAAACCATACGAGCTGCATCCAACATAGCGCCATGAGTACCCCTCCCGCTGTTGCCCATCCGCTTAATCGCCTGATATACAGCTTCGGCCACAGCTTCCGGTTTATGGTAGCTTGTTGCTGCGTTGTCAAAATATATCACGCTTAGTTCACCTTATTCCCTGTTACTCAGACCTGCTAAACCGATAGCATTTCCAAGAATGCCATTATTCTGGTGGTTAGCTGCCCAATTGTCTCCTGTGAATAATCTGTTTCTAAATTTAGATATGGGATATTTTTTGCTGTAACCACATCTTTTACCCTTTTTGTTTCTACATTATAGGTATGACAAGTCTGCAAGATGACATCCACAACCCCATCTACTTTATATTCATCAATATAATAAGACAGCATATCCATACGGTGATCATTAGGACTCATGCAGGCACAGCCTGACTTTAAATACCTGTCCGTTAGAGCATCAAATGGATCGCCTGTTTCCTGAACACTATCTTCTTTATCCTTTATGGCTGTGCAGTTTTCAAAGCAAACTACAACACCGCCATTATCCTCTATAATTTTAATGACATTTTCAGTGGCATCACCTAAAGGCGAACCGGTGACCATTATTCTCTTTGCTGTAGCCGGCACTGCACTGCCGTTTTTTTTGTAGTCCTCCATAATGGCGCTGGTCAGTCTCTCAACCTTTTCGATTTCGATCTCCTTATCAGCAATATATAACGTAGCCTGGATTACTCTTCTCATATCAAAACCATAAATTGGGGGTGGATTTAATTTACCCATTTCATAAAAATTTCTTAAAACTTTTCTTTCCCTGTTTCTAATTTTTATTCTATCCCGGATAGCTTCATCCGTGATTTCCACATCTAATTCCTTTTCCAGCGCTTCCTTTAATTTCACCATTTCGGACCTGTAGTACCGGAAGGAGCCTTCTGCTTTTGGATTTTGATGTAAATGCATAATATGCATAGGTTTTAAGTCACTTAAAAACTCATACATTTTTTTCTTGCCATCACAGGTGGTCTCGCCAATGAGCATATCCGAAAAATGAAAATATGGACATTTATCGGTAACAGCGAAGCCATAGCTTGATTTGATTAAAGGACAAAGATTAGCCGGCAGATACTTCTCTGCGTCAGGAATCGTAACATCAGACATGCCGCAAAGCCATGCGGCGACGGCTCCTGAAGCAGTAATTATCTCCCAGGGTGCAAAGCCGCAGTATACACCCACCACCTTTTTCCCCTGTTCTTTTAATTCCTTTGTCGTTATAAATCCATTTCGTTTAGCCTCAGCAAATTCATTTAACATGGGGGTGAAATCCATATCAGCTTTTCTCCTTTTTACAGCATTTCAATAAAGGCGCCAACTCTGGTACTGAGCTGACCTGAGTCGGATTGGGTAAGGTTGGTTTCAAGAACCATATATCCAATTCTTTTCTTGTTCTTAACGAACCGTTTCAGAGGTACGGTTTCCACACTGTAGGTAAGGCAGGCCTGCAGCACGAAATCAATCACGCCATCTACCTGATAATCATCAATAAGTCTTTCTAACAGAGCCATCCGGTTATGATTCGGCGACATAACCGGGCACGGCATTTGCAAGTATTTTTCTGCTATAGCAGAGTATGGCTCCATCTCCTCATCGATTAATTCTTCGGCCCCCTTCATCCAATCACAGGTTTCAATGCAGACAAGATTTCCGCCTGCTTCCTCAACAATATTGACCATCCTGTCCATCTTCTCTCCTAACGGACAGCCGGTCAGCAGTATCCGTGGAGCTTTATGCTCATTCATAGCCGCATTTGAGATTTCGCTTTTTATATACCGGATCATATCATAAATGTCTTCCAATGCCTTTTCACGATCAAGTCTATAGTCAAAATTACCAAGTACACTGTATATTTCAGAACTATGTAAAGCTTCGGGATGCTTTCGCCATTGCTCATAGAGCTCTTTGAGGGCAAGCCTTTGCACATTTTTTTGTTTAATTGCATCCTTAAGCTTGTCATCGGTGATCTCAACATCAAATTTTTGTTCAAGAACCATCTTTAATCTCAGTACTTCATTTTTCCATAGCAAGAACTCTTCATTGCCGGCACTTTTTTGAGGCAGCTGCATAATATAGGTTGGTTTAATATCTCTCAAGTATTCAAACATTTTCTTTTTGCCGTCGCAGGTTGTTTCCCCAATAATTAAATCTGCAGCTTTAAAATAAGGTGATTTGCTGCTTACCGCCTCACCAAAGCTGGACTTAACAATTGTGCATAGATTCCTGGGTAAATGGATTTCTCCTTCCTGGACATATTGATCTGAACTATTGCAAAGCCTTAATGGTATAGCTCCAGCTGCCAGGATCAGCTCGGCAGGTGTATAAGCACAGTAATAACCTACTATTTGTATACACTTTTTTTTGAATTTGTTTAATTCCGAAACAGCATTAGCTCTGGCATTTCTAAACCGGCTAATGATTTGTTCCTTTTGCTCCATCGGTTTACTTCCTTCCCTACTATTTAATTAGCAATTTAATATTTTATAGCAGCTATCAATGCTAATACCAATTAATATGAAAAAGATGTGCGGAATGACAGAACACAAAATAAAACTGGTTTTTGTTCAAGGAGCCACCTGGACGATGGATAGGCGGGAGTAAAATCGAACGAAGTGTCAGGCAAGAAATAAAAGACCGCAGGTTACCGACCTACAGCCTGAGATTTTTGATGCCGCACGCGACTATACGGGAATTGTAAACATTCAACAAATAGTTTTTGATATCCCTCGGAAGCACTCAGCTCCATATAATCCATTTCCTTTGCTAACTTTTCCATCTCTTTTCTTGCCTCAACTGACATTAGCGCAATATATGCGCCTGTTTTAGAGGAATTACCGATATAAACAATTTTCCCCTCAAGGCCCTGAGGTAAAATTCCGGTACCTACTAAACTTTCTTCAGGCAAATGTGCGCCAAATTGTCCTGCAATCATCACCTTGTCCAGCTCATCCATGGGGATCCCGGCTTTGGCCAAAAGGGCATGGAAACCGGAAAGAATAGCGCCTTTTGCCAGCTGGACCTGTCGCACATCACCCTGAGTAATCGAGATTTCCGGCTGCTCTGCAAAGCGCACGCTCCTTTTGTTTCCTTCCTCTACCATAATATTATTGCGGTAATCGTCCCCGGGTAAGATAATCTTTTTTACAAAAGCCCCGTTCTTCCGTACTAAACCATGTAACAGCAGCTCTCGTACGGCAGCCAAAATACCGCTCCCGCAAAGTCCGATAGGTTTTTTCCCGCCTATAACCTTTAATTCCACGCCTGACGGAGAGATTTTCACATCCTCGATAGCTCCTGCTGCCGCCCGCATCCCGGCACTGATATTCATGCCCTCCAAAGCGGGGCCTGCCGCACAGGAACAGGAAAGCAATCTGCCTTGATGGGACAGCACAATTTCCCCGTTAGTGCCAATATCAATGAAGAGCACATTATCTTTTTGTTTGTCCAATTCCGCCACATAAGCACCGGCAACAATATCGGCTCCGATATACGCCGAAACAGAGGGAAGACAATATACCCTGGCACCGGGCGAGGCTATCAGCCCGAGGTCGGCAGCGGGAATATTTTTAGATCTGGTGAATACCGGGGCGTAGGGTGCTTTACCAAGGCCGACGGCATCTACCCCCAGGAGTAGATGCAGCATAGTACAGTTGGCTGCTACAGTAATCTCGTAAATTCTCCCGGGATCTACTCCAACACTTTCACACAGAACCCTCATCATATCGTTTAACGAGTCTACAATGGCCGCTTGCAGCTGTTTTCTACCGAACACAGGGTGCTCCAAAATATAAGCTATCCGGGTTAAAACATCTAACCCATAGTTCTTTTGAGCATTGATCGCTGCCTCAGCGCCCAGTTCCTCCCCTGTCACCAAATCTATCAGCGCTACCACTACAGTGGTTGTGCCAATATCAATGGCGAAACCGTACATTTGACCGGTAGTATCTCCGCTCTCAACAGCAATAAGCTTCTCTCCGCTGTATACGGCAGTACAGGTTCCCGGATTTTGGGGCAAATGCTGGAGAAAACGCCAATCTGCAGGTCCTCCTTCAGACGCAAAGGCCATAATATCCTCATAGGCAATCTGATTTTCCAAAGTGGGAGGCGACAGAAAAAAGGTCTCTTTCTTAATGGCCGGCCGCTTCTTGAATTTTGGTATGAATCCCGTAGTCAGTACATCATGCTCTTTTTCCTTCTGCATAAGCTCTATCGTGATATCCTCGCGGGGTTCCACCATGCAGGACAAACGTACGCCAATGTCCTCTTCACCGGCATTTAAGAAACTTTGTTCTTCTTCCGAGAAAGGAGGTAAAAGGCCTTTTTGGTGCTTGATTTTGCACTTTCCGCAAACACCTCGCCCGTTGCACGGATTTTCCACAAAAGCTCCTGCCCTCAGAAGGATTTCCAGAAGGTTTTCCCCGGGCTCATACGGTATTTTTATTTCTTCCGGCATAATTGTAATCTCAGGCATTTTTATGAATAATCCTTTCCTTGCAACCCTGCAGCATTGCTTTATACTAGTTTTTTGGCAACTGCAAAAAGCCTTTCCTTCGGGGTAAAAGCTTGCATTTCTTAAGCCCCCAATACCACTGCCTCGTCTCCTATGAGTCTGTCAACCAGTTTAACGGCATCGACAGCATTGGCAGAATAACCGTCGGCGCCGATTTTTTGGGCAAAAGCCAGTGAAATGGGAGCGCCGCCGATAATAACCTTGACCCTGTTTCTGATGCCTGCCGCCTTCAGCAATTCAATAACTTCACCCATTCCAGGCATAGTGGTAGACATTAAAGTAGACATAGCAACAACATCTGCATCTACCTCTTTAGCCTTATCAATGAAACGATGCAGAGCAACATCCCTGCCTAAATCATATGTTTCATAACCTGCTGCTTCCAGCATAATTTTTACCAGGTTCTTGCCAATATCATGGGTATCCCCTTCTACCACACCGATAACAACCTTGTGTTTTTTACTGCTATCAGCTTGTTCCAGGTGAGGGCGTAAAACATCCAAGCCGTTATACATAGCATCAGCACAAACCAAAAGCTCAGGGATAAAATATTCTTGCTGTTCATATAAATCAGCTGCTTTTTGCATACCGTCTACCAGGCCTTTTAGAATCCCATCCAAGGCCGGGTAACCAGCGGCGATATATTCTTCAGCAACTTCACTAACTGAATCATCTTCCATATCTACCACACAGTCAGACAACACCATCAATAAATCTTGTTGACTTTTCATTTTTGTACCTCCAATTCTATATTTACCTTTATATCCAATAATTCAAAGCATAGTTCTATGCTTAACTCCTATTTTATTGAAGAACAAAATGACTTTTCTATACAAATTTACCAGGCTCCAAGGGCATTTTGCCATAATATCTTGCTGCTTCCATCATAAACAACATATTTTCCATCGAGATGCGAATCGGAATATCACAACCCGTGGAAATGGTATAACCGCACGGGCTGTCATAAGATTTACCGACTGCTTCCTTTACTCCGGCAAAAATAGCATCTCTGTCACCCTGGTAAACAACACCAACAGGGTCCACATTGCCCATAATCGGCGCACGATGCCCCACTTTTGCCTTAACCGCTGCCATACCAACTTTTTATGGGAGCAGATGCAAGGCTCTAATTTTGCCATGGCACAAAATACAATGGGAATCTTTAATGCAAACCTGACCGATAATTTTTTCCTGACCAACTGCGCTCAAACAGGCTTCAACATAATTAATTCCTTTGGCAAACTGCAAATCGTTTTTTTCTGCCAGACCCAAGCCAAGCAGTATCAGGCTTGTTTTGGGACATAAATGGATAATACAATCTTCGCCGGCTAAAACTGCCGCCTCTTTTATTAAAGGATACGTGAAGCTTTTTGCTATAACTTCCGTATACTTCGGTCCGACAATATTAACACTTCCCGCAGGATCAGCATAGGAGATAGCATTAACACCAGTTTTTTGGGCTTCTGCAAAATACCTCTTTAGATTTTCAGCTATAATTTGGCAGATTTTTTCAACGGTCAGGGGATCTTTACGCCATGCTTTGAAAATTTTAGCAGTATCAATTAGAGAATTTAGAATTGTCAGAAGGCCAGAAACCTCCAAAACCACCTTTTCACCCTGGGCCTTCAGGATTTGACAGGCTTTTAGAACCTCACCGATCCTGCCTTTACTAAAATCAAAGTCCGGCAAAGATAAAAGCTCTTCAACTGATTGATAAGCATAGGCCGCCGTACGCGGACCGAATTTACCATCGCTTAAATTAATTAAACCGCCAAAAGCTTCCGCTTCCACCGTATGACAAAACGGTAAAAGACAGGCCTGGCTTTCTTCTTCTGTTTTAAGAGCTTTGGAGATTTCCGCCATGATGCTAGCGTCAGTATAGCTTTGGGGAAACTTCAAATTTAATTTGCTGATAACTTCATCACTAAAACCGGATGAATCTGCTCTTTTACATTTAAAATCAACTATTTTATTCTTTTTCTTTTCCTGTAAAGCTAAATCTACCATTTATATAGCACCCCCCAGGGAAACAGCATCACAATTCAGCACTTACAGCATTTCTATAAATGCTGTCAATCTGGTGGAAAGTTGCCCAATATCAGATTGAGAATAATCAGTTTCCACAGCTATATAGGGGGTTTTTTTAGTTTCACTGACAACCCTTTTTATACCAAAGGATTCAACATTATACGTGTGGCAGGCTTGCAGGATTACCTCTACAACACCATCCACCTTGTATTCATCCATTATCCGGTATAATAACTCATAACGATATTTATCCGGAGACATAACAGAGCAACCGATTTTGAAATATCTTTCTGCTATAGCGTCATATAGATCATCTTTTTCTTCATCTATCAAACGGTCATATTGTTTAAAGCCCACACAGTTTTCGTAACCAACAACAACAGCACCGTTTTCTTCAATAACCTTGATTACTTTTTCTGTAGCGCCGCCGATGGGACAACCTGTAATGAGAATTCTGGGTTTATGAGGAATTTTTTGTTCTTCGGCATATTCTTTTTTTACTTTTTCAGTAATGAATTTAATTTCTTCAATTACTTTTTCAACATCAAATTTGAAAGTGCTGCCGTAAGCAATTTTAAATAAATCATAACCCATCATAGGTACAGGGTCATTTTTCATTAATTCAAAAAGGGCTCTAACAGCTTTTCGTTCTTCATTCCTTATCTTGATGGCTTTGCGTAATTTTTCATCACTGATTTCCACGCCGAATTTTTCTTCCAAAACCTTTTTAGCCTTGATCACTTCTTTTTTCCAAAGCTTATAACCATCTTCGTCCTGGGTGTTTGGCAACTGCATAACATGAACTGGCTTAAACTCGCCTAATAATTCATACATTTTTTTCTTGGCGTCACAAGTGGTTTCCCCAACTACCAAATCAGAGAAATAAAAGAATGGGCATTTATCGGTTTTTGCAAAACCATAGCTGGATTTTACCAATGGGCAAAGATTACCCGGTAAATCTTTTTCTGCTTCCGGAATAGTTTCATCGGAGGTTGCACATAAACCAACTACAGCTGCACCCATTGCCATAGCAAGCTCCATTGGGAAATAGGTACAAAAAATCCCGATTAAGGGTATATCCTTTTCCTTTAGTTCTTTAGCAGCTAAAAAAGCATTTTGTCTGGCTTCGGCAAATTCCTTAAATACTTCCGGTAATTCTTTTTTAATTTCCAATTAAAACGCTCCCTTTTTTGTTGTATTGCGGAACATTGTGCACATTTGATGAATGGCTGCTGGTTAATCCCCTCATTTTTTCCTCATATAAATTTTTATACTTTCACAACATCTGACAACTGAGCTACTTTCACAATCATATGCTATCCTTTTCACAAAGTATTTGAGTTATCAACTTATTCGCACAAAAACCATTATAGGATTAAAGTTTCTTATCTAAATACTTATTTCTGATTATAACAAGGCACTGTACTATTTTCTAACTCATAGTTTTTATGCTAGCACCAACAAGCTATAAATAAATTTTATACACGGCATAGATTTTCTTAATTGCCAGCCTTATCATTTAATTAATCCGCCTAAACCATACACTAATTTCCGCCATCTACATCATTTACCAGGCTAACTTAAACATTGAAAAAATAAGAGGTTTGATATATGTGGTTATGTCGGGGCGCAGCTTAGAAATCCTTATTCAGGATTACATCTTTACTCCGGGTATTCCACACCCCGAAAAAATTTCAAATTCCGAGCTTACGAAGTATAAATTTTATCCGGAATAAAATGAAATTATTTTCTGTTTGCTTACGATAAAATTATTTAATTGATGATATATATAGCATTTATGGACTTATAATGAATGTATAATTTTGGCTATTTTGATATGAAAGGAGACGATATTATGCACAAAGATGATCAGATGACTCCAATAGAAAGGAAAGCAGCACTGGCCAAGGGGCAACCAGTTGATAGATATCCGATCACTATGTTTTATGGTGCGCCTGCCCATGCGCTTTTAGGCTGGACAAGGCATATGGAGGTGGCATCTGCCCGCAATCAGGCAGATGTACAAAAGAAAGTTTATGAAACCTTTGGTTGCGATGGTGTGAGTGTCAGTCATGGTCTGCATGGTATGGCAATCAGATACGGAGCCAAAATGACCGCTCCTGACCATGTCCCGATAGCAATTCTGGAACACCCTGTAAAAGATATTAACGATATAAGTATGTTGGATTTGGCTGATATCAGTGTTGAAAAAGATCCAACCTTAAGCCGGGGTTATGAAGCTATGAAAATTTTGCAGGATGAAATCGGTGATGAATGTCCTTGCGGCTTAGGTTTGACAGGTCCCTTTACCACAGTATCTGCCTTAGTTGGTACAGAGGTTCTTTTGAAAAACCTCGGGAAAAATCCTGAGCAGATACACAGACTTCTGGTATTTGCAACTGAAGCTACAAAGATTTTGTCTGAGCCCTTCCTGAAGGCAGGTGCCACTGTTATGATAGCTGATCCTGTGGCGTCTGGTACAATTATTTCAAAAAAGAGATTTCTGGAATTTGCTGCCCCATATTTAAAACAACTAACAGATCATTTCAATAAATTTATTCCGAATTCTACTGCAATTCATATTTGCGGTGATACTTCCAAAATTTTAAATGATATTGTTGATTGTGGTTTTATTTGTTTCAGCATTGATAATGTTGTAGATTTGCATTATGCCAAGGAACAGGTAGGGAATCGTATCGCTATAATGGGTAATGTAAATCCAAATGCTGCTTTATACAATGGTACCCCAGAAGAGGTGAAAAAGGCTGTCAGAGAATGCTGCCAAAAAGGTTGGGATAGTCCTTGTGGCTATACCATTGCAACAGGTTGCGACAGCGTATATGGCACACCTTTGGAAAATTCCTTTGCTTTTATGGAAGAAGCTCGTAAATGTGCAAAATATCCTTATAATCAGATGAATTTCAAATAGTTCACATGTGGTATTAGGGGCTTGAGGAGACGGAAACCATGTTCATCTCGGGAATAAGGAGGTCGCGGGATAATCAAGTTGTTATATGAGGATTTGCAGCATCGAAAGTAAATAATGAAAATTATTGGTTTGTTAACATATTATCGAGGAGAAAGCTCAAAATAATAGGCCTTGTGCTGGTATTGGCATTAACGCTGGGCATGGCTGCAGGATGAAAAAATTACCCTTGATATTACTGCATTTTGCGAAAAATGACGTGAGAATTTTATGCTGAAATTCTCACATCTAGTGTCAGTAAAACCGATGATTCTCACATTCTCACATAAAGTTTCAGTAAAAAAACATGACTTTTATCTCATTATATGAATAGTGTGAATATTTATTTACCAGCAAACGCATATTATGCTCATAATGAGCCATTTAGATTACCTGGAATTTGTAGAGCCTGCATTTTGCCAATTATCATGTGTACACTATTTCTTGGTTGGTTTCTTTTTTAGCTTTAGAATAATATTATTCTTTTGAGCAACATTTTGGAACAGCGATGCAACTATATTAGATTTTTCTTTTAGTGTTAGATTGCCGAGCGAAGTTTGAGCGTCTATTTGTTTCATAATCTCTCGGATATCATGTATATCTAAAAGGTTTACCGCAATGCAAAATAAGCTTTTTCGCCGTCCGTCATTGAAGTTCTCAAGCTGGTATGTCAGTATTTCAGCTTTTTCTGCCAATTCCAAATGGTACTGTCCTATTCCAAGTTTTTGCGCTCTTTCCATATCCTTTAGTTGGCCGCGATGTGTGATAAAAGAGTCAAATTCATCTATACTATTGTATTTTTCACAAGGGTATTCTTCACACTGAAAACAATATTCAACTCCTTGGTACTGCAAACTACATCTTGCAATGGAACAACCTTGATTACCAGCTCCGCCACCACACCCGGGACAATAGTTGTCTAGTTTCATTGTGCAGAGGCTACAATTTAGTCCGCACAAAGAAAATTCTAGGTCATTTCTATTAAAGCCTTTCACCATCATCTTTCCTTCTGCACAATAATCAGATAGTGCTTCCAAATAATGTCATAAGTACAATGGGAAGTTCGGAAAGTGCTCCGAGTTGCTCAGTATGCTAATATTGTACTAAGAACCTGGACTCATTTGTTTTCGGAATGGCGTTCATTCTGCACTATTGATTTGGAGGACATCGCATAATCAACTTCCACTAATAGTTGGCTATTAATATCTTGATGGAAGCCAACAAAGTGTAACCGGCTTAAACCGGGAACCTCACTAAGCAGTCACAAGATAAACAGTCACGCCGCCTTAAATAAGATGCATTGATGTCAACCTATTTCTTGAAATATTCGACAATTCCTCCTTAAATGAGGAATTATCTCTGAATAGGACGGAGATAGATATTATTGCAAATGTGCTGACAAGGGTAGCCAATTTTAAAGTGTAGTGTGCGGGGATAGGTGGCAGCCAAAAAAATAGTCCCGCTCACCTGGCATGTGCGGCTTGCACACGCCCAGGTGAGCGGGCTTTTGGGGAAAGGCATATATACTCTGTGTGGCGACATGCTTTGTTTTTTCGTAGAATAGGCAGGTATTTTAGCGCGTTTAACCTGCAGCAAAATTCCATTCCTTTTCCACCTTCTCATGCACCCCCAGGGGCTCGTCACCTTCCGTGAGGTCCATGAATTCTTTTTCCTCAACACACAAGCTATCGCTGCCAAGCAGCTCCTGGCTTTTTTGCTCCGTGTTTGCTGCAGCTTGTTCTTTGTCGTCGAAGTCAAGGAGGTTCACCTGGACCGGGCTCAGCTCAACCAGCACCTGCTCGTTGGGCTTGAATTGCTTTAGCTCTAAAAGGTTCTCACCGGTTAGATCAATGTCCTCCAGAATCACCCGGATGGACTGCGCCCAGCCGTCTGTCAGCACCCGGTTGACGATTTCGATCTTCTTCACTCTCGCTGTAAAGTCTGCTTTTCTCATCGCTTACTCCTTGTCTTATTTTAACATTTACTTTTCTTCCCTTACCACCACTTCGGCCAGCTCCACCTGGTCAAACTTGCGCTCGGCCAGGATACGCGTGACTTGCCGGTCGTCCACATAAGCCACTTTGTTTAACCCTTCCATAATAGACTTGACGCATTTGTCCAGTTCCGGCAGGCTTCCAGGCCGTCGCCGGCCGCCCTTGGTGTAACCTTTGGCCTGCGGGTTGAAATACACGGCGATTTCCATTTCCACCGGACCGGTCGCCGGGCTTGTACACGCCTCTTTTCCGGCCCTGGCCACGCCTTTTTCGTAGTTTTCTGTTTCCGGTGGCGTGTATAAGATCACGCTGCGCCCGCGGTAGCTAATGCGGGGGCGTCCTTTGGGCACCGGTCGGCCCGGTATGGTTATTTTAACCTCGTTCATATCTCAATCTTCTCCCTCCGCTTCTATTTTCTCAAATGTACAAGCTCCTGATAAAAGCCCTTTTCTTGCTATCTTTATCATCCGGTGCCCAGGCTTGTCCCCCCTTCGTGCCGCCCCTGGCCTTAAAATTACTCTCCCACTCTTTGATAGCCGACAGTGTCCAAAGGTTGTTCTTTCGCCAGTTGGTTAATATACCGCTGATATAGCTAACCATTGGCTTGCCGGTTAGTGAAGCCCGCTTTAATGCTTCCAATACAATGGGTTCCTGAAACTCCTTCAACCAACTGTTGACCTGTTCAATCTCCATTGGGGAAAGCAACCGGCCGAATTCTTTTGCAAAAGCGGTGATGACATCCCTGGCCATTCCGGGAGCCGGTTCCGGTTCTATACCCGGCTCGGTTGGCAGTACAGCTGCGCCATCATAGATGACCCGGCGGAGCCCGGGGGAGAGCCGACCTACACCCTAGCCGCGCCTGTCACCCTAAACCTCATCGGCGAGGGCATACCTGAGCCGGTTACAGAACATGATGTAGGTGATGCGGAGTCTCTCACCGCCGCGCTGAAGAAGGTACAGTCCGGTAGCCTTCCTTGGTGGTTTTTTCCGTGTGCTCACTTTCCTCCACCGGCAAGCTTTCAATCCGCAGGGGAGTGTCGGCGCTGATCTTGCCGTCGACTGTAACATTCGCACCCACAGCAGGGTCAACCAGATCCCATGCTGATGCGTTTATTCCCGTGCCGCCTTCGCCCGTTGAGGTCACGCCGCCTTGTATATGCACATCGGCTCCCGATGAGGATACCGCTAAAGCATCTTCATCGGTAGAGACAACATTTCCCCACACGATGACGGAAGCATCGTTCCAAGCATTTACTGTATAATCCGGTGCTGCGGCCAATTCGGGCGCTGTAAAATTCGGTTCGTTTTCCTCATAGATGGATTTAGCAGGTATCGCGGCTATGTCGGCCACCGGCAATGTAAAATAGAACCGTGAACCCACACCCGGATGGGAATCC
>JAQVOH010000133.1 GCA_028702695.1 Desulfotomaculaceae bacterium | reverse complement strand
CTGCAGTTGGCTGGCAACCTGGTTGATGTTGCTTACTTCCTGTTTTAAATCCTGGATCTGTCTTTGGAGTTGAAATAATTGATCCATATAGTTTCCTCCTTGATGGATTAAGGCGTATCGCCTATTACCGAATATTATTCTTCATAACCCACCTGGTTATTAGTGGAGGATAATGGTAATTGATTATTTTTACGCTTTATTTTCAAAAGTGGCACAGTTGGTTTCCTGACATTCATCTGCTCCACGGCCTGTTACTTTAATCTTATCGGCTTCACATAAATTGCCGTCACTCCAGAAATGACATGAATTTACGATGCAGGAAACCGAGGGATTGATTTGCTGACCTGACGTGAACATGGATGATACAACCCCGCCCCAGTTGACGTTGTCCATAGAGCCTAGCAGATTGGCTAATCCCTTTTTCTTGGCAAAGCTTTTGCACTCAGTATGGGCATCGCTCTGTGCCATGCGGCCCTCTTCTTCATGGAGGATATCAATATTGGCTGCGCTGCAGAGGTTTCCACTCATCCAGTGGGTGCAGGTGTCTACCTCGCACTCAATTAATGGCTCACCCAATTAAAATCACCTCATTATTTTTTTTTTAGCTTTCCCAGCAAGTCAAAGTCTATGCAACACTCATAAGCCAGGTGATGATCGGTTTTTCTTTAACCCGCAGAGCTGGGTTGTACCATTTGAGTTGAGTGTGAAACCTTCCAAACCGGGGTAAGTAGCTGCCAATTTAAGGCTATGGTTAAATACAAACCAGGGCGCGTCCTCAGCTATAATCTTTACAGCCTTCTTATATAGCTGCTCCCGCAAACCAGGTTCGGATTCCAGCTGTGCGCTAATGAAGAGCTGATCCACTTCGCTATTTTTGTAGTGGGACGTGTTGAGGCCGCTTTCGATTTGGGAAGATGAGAGCAGGGTATATAAGAAGTTGTCCGGGTCGCCATTGTCGCTAATCCAGCCGTAAAGAAAGGCGTCACCTTCTGATTTGAGCAGGGCTTCCTTATACTGCTGCCAGGGGTAGGCTTTGATTTCTGTTTCAACCCCGATTGTGGCGAGGTCTGCCTTTATGGCTGTAGCCAGTTTCTCTCCACCGGCCGGATTGTAGGGTCTGGTATCGGTATAGGTAATAAGGGTTATCTTCAGCCCATTGGAGTAGCCGCTTTGGGCCAGCAGTTCCTTTGCGCCGGACGGGTCATAGGGGATGGGCCGGGTATCCGGATCGTAGCCCAGGACACCCGGTGGCAGCGGGCCGTTGGCCTCAACGCAAGCCTCCTTAAATATGGTGGAGTTGATGTGACTGCGGTCGATGGCCATGCTGAAGGCCCTGCGCATGGCCACGTTATCAAAGGGTTTTTTATGAGTAAAAAAGCCAAGGTAGTCCAGGTCCAGACCGGGATTTTGATAAACCGGGCAGTTTTTTTCTTGCAGAAAGCGGGCATCAGCCGGGGTAATGCCATCTATAATATCGACCAGACCTACTGTAAGAGCCAATGCCCGGAGCCTGCTGTTATTAACGACCTTGAAGACTAAATTGCCGTACTCAGCAGGGTTACCCCAGTAGTCCTTGTTGGCTCTTAATACTATGTTTTTATCTTTTTGCCAACTATCAAAACAGAAAGGCCCGGTTCCCACCGGGTGAGAGCCAAATTTATCGCCTAGCGTTGAGGCCGAAGAGGGACTGACGATAGGCGCGGCAGTAGGCATGGCCAGATTGTTTAAGAACGGAGCATAGGGGTATTTTAGTAGAAACTTGACCGTGTAGGGGTCGGGACACTGGAGTTGGTCCACCATGCCGAAAATAAAGGAAGCGTAGGTTGCCCTTTCCGGGTCTTGGGGCGATAGTTGCCTTTCTACGCTAAACCTTACCGCTTCTGCATTGAAGGGGGTTTCATCGTGAAACTTGACATTTCTCCTGAGGTAAAAGGTCCAAACCAACCCGTCGGAAGACACCCGCCAGGCTTCAGCAAGGCAGGGCTCAATGACATTTGTGCCTGGTTTAATACGGACCAGCCCCTCAAAAATGTTGGAAATTACCTTGTACGATTCCTCCTCCTGGGCTAAGGCCGGGTCAAGGGTCGTGGAATCCTGTTCCCTGGCGTAGACAATGGTGCCGCTTGGCCAGCCCAGCAGGCGACCGGTGACCTTTACAGCGCCCGAATTAAAAAAAAGATAAACCGGCAACAGCAAGAGCAGTAAAACAGATAAAATTTTTAATCTCAAGAGCATTATACCCCCACCCATAGTTGATTGGTTATTAATTACTGGATAAAATGGTAAATTCCTCCTTTTGTAGGGCTATATAATAATGTAAGAATGAGGCGAATACACAGAAATGACGATAAACTTTGGCCCGGCAGGGGCATCCGAGAGTTTCTATGCGCAAGGACACAAGTCTTCCCTGGACATGCCGGAGTGGCTGGCCAAACTCGGGTTAAACGCCTATGAGTACCAGAGCACCAGGGGCGTCAAGATCGGTGAGGAAATGGCAGTCAAATTAGGCCAATTGGCCTCCCAACAGGGGATCAGGTTGAGCATGCATGCCCCATATTACATAAACCTGGCTGCCAGGGATGAGGAAATGAAGAGAAAGACGCGTGGGCACCTGCTAAAATCACTCAAGGCAGCAAGCTTAATGGGGGCGAAAGTGGTGGTGTTCCACCCCGGCTCGGGCAGCGGTGGTGACCGCAAGGACATCCTGGCAGGGGCTAAAAGTTTTTTGAAAGATATATTGGACGAGGCAGAAGCGGCAGGTCTTGGCGACGTTCAACTGGCGCCGGAGACAATGGGCAAGAGAAACCAGCTCGGCTCTTTAGAGGAAATACTGGAACTGTGTGAACTGGGACCAAGACTGGTACCTGCTGTAGATTTTGGGCATCTTCATGCGCTAAGCGGTGGTGCTTTGGTTGATCAGCCGGCTTTTGCTGCTATCTTAAAGCTCATCCAGGAACGTCTGGGCCGGGCCTATATACAAAACCTGCATATCCATTTTAGCCCTGTTGAATTCACCGGAGGTGGAGAAAAGAAGCACGGTACAACCCTGGAGGCTAATTTGGGACCTGACTTTACACCACTTGCCGAAGCGCTGGTAGAAGGGGATTTAACCCCGACGGTCATATGTGAATCGGCTGGCCGGCAAGCTGAAGACGCTATGGTTTACAGGGATATTTACCACCGGCTGAGAGAAGAAAAGAAAAAGGTGTAGATGAGGCAGCAAAGGACTCCCTATATCAGGAAGTCCTTTGCTGCCTCACTTTGTCGTAAATAAATCAGACACATCAGGCACCTGGATTTGAGGCTAAGTGAACCTCTACATCGTTGGCGCCATTTTCGCGGAGGATACCGGCAGCATTATCGGCCTTGGTTTCATCGCTGCGTACGGAGGCCAGTATTTTACCCTCCTTGACTTTACCTTCATAAAACTTGCTTCGTTCTGCCGGTAATCCCCAGTCAATGAGTCCGCCAGCAATGCCACCGGTGGCAGCCCCGGAGAGAAGCCCGGCAATTGGTCCGGCAGCTAAAATGGGTCCTATGCCTGGGATGGCCAGCGCGCCGGCCCCCATAGCCAGGCCCGCCAGCCCACCCAGAACACCTCCGGTACTAACCCCGGAAGCGACACTGCCGCTAGCTAACCCCTGTTGGTTGCCTGCCTTGGCCTGGTCAGAAGCAACTATCGATATTTCATCATAAAACCCCTTATTGCGGAGAGCCGAGACTGTTTTTTCAGCCTGCTCCCTGGTATCAAAGGTACCGATTGCAGTTTTAAGCAATAATACACCCCCTTAATGAACTTTGAACCTTTTTTATCTTTCCACAGAGGCTAAGGTCATATTCATCAATGTTGTTGGCAGGATCTCTTTTCCAGATAGTGCAAAATTCCGGTTTATTTTTTTTGCACTTCTGATATAATATTGTATGTTTGCGAAAAAATTAGTCTAAAAATACGAGGAGGTAAGAAAATGCTGCCGACACCTAAAAGATTCTTCGTTACGGCAGGCAGTGCTAGTGGGAAGAATCACTTAAATGCTTTTGATAATGCTCTTTTAAAAGCAAGAATCGGCAACTTGAATCTGATGAGAGTATCCAGTATTTTACCTCCGGGAGTAGAGTATTGTCCACAATTGGAAATACCGCCTGGCTCTCTCGTGCCGACTGCCTACGGCTATATTATCAGCGATGTTCCAGGAGAAATGATTGCCGCTGCAGTAGGAGTTGGTTTTTCCAAGGATACCTTCGGTGTTATTATGGAGTTTTCGGGGAAATGCGGTAAAGAACAGGCAGAAAAGGCCATTAAGAGTATGCTTGAAGAAGCCTTTGAGACCAGGGGTATGGAACTGGCAGGCACCAAGATTGCATCAACAGAAATTATGGTAGAATCCATAGGTTGTGCCCTGGCTGCGGTACCCCTATGGTACTAATATATGAAATGATGGAGGAGCAAAACAATGGAACCAAAGTTGGCTTTATGGGTTAAGGAGCAACAAACAGAACACTTGGCCCTGTCGTGCCGGGTCTCTAGCGTACTACACCGGGAAAAGACCGCTTTTCAGGAACTGGCGGTAGTTGATACACTTCAGTATGGACGGATGCTGTTGCTGGATAATATCATCCAGACCACGGTAGGGGATGAATTTGTTTACCACGAAATGATTACCCACGTTGCTCTCAATACCCACCCAAGGCCTAAAAAAGTGTTGGTCATAGGTGGTGGGGATGGTGGAGCGGTACGTGAAATTGTTAAGCACGCATCCATTGAAAAAGTCGTGCACTGTGAGATTGACGGAGTGGTCATTGAGGTTGCCAAAAAGTATTTGCCAGAAATCAGCTGTGCCCTGGACAACCCCAAGGTCGAAATCATTGTTGATGACGGTATTAAACACGTCAGGGATAACAAAAATACCTACGATGTTATTATAGTCGATTCGCCCGACCCGATTGGTCCGGCCGAGGGACTATTCAGCGCCGGCTTTTACGGAGAACTTGCTGAGGCACTGAAAGATGACGGGATCTTTGTTGCCCAGACAGAATCACCCTTCATAAATCGCGACTTGATCGCAAGGCTGCAACGTGACATAGCGGGGGTATTTCCAATAACGCGCCTCTTCCTGGCGAATATACCTACTTATCCCGGTGGACTGTGGAGTTTTTCTATGGGCTCCAAAAAGTATGACCCGCTTAAGGTCGACCACAAGAAGATCCCTGAGATGAAGACCAGGTACTACAGTCCGGCCATCCACCAGGCCTGCTTTGTGTTGCCGCCGTTTGTGCAGGAACTGGTGAAGTAGTCCAGTGCCGGAGCAGGTTGCTCGGCAACACGGATAGGTTTGATCCAGCGGAAATAGTGCTCGTGGGCGCACCTGGAGATTTGACGGCCAACTTCCGGCCAGGTTCCGGAAAAAGACCTCAACAGGTGCGCCTGGTTTTTTATGCCCTGGCAACCCAAGCTAGTCAGATAAAAGCCTCGCTTTAGACGTTCGAGGGAGAGCTTGTAGAAATTATATCTCGACCCAGATAATGGGGTCAAAGACAAGTAAGGCCAGTAGGTACGCAGAAAAATACGTTTTTCGCAAAAAACCATTTGACTTCGGAAGCCGTTTTAGGTATACTAATCATTGTCAGTAATGACCCCCGCGGCCAACTAGGCCAACGAAATGGGGCAAATATGGAGCTGTGGTGTAGTGGCCTAACATGCCTGCCTGTCACGCAGGAGATCGCGAGTTCGACTCTCGTCAGCTCCGCCATATTTTTTGCCACGGTAGCTCAGTTGGTAGAGCAGCGGACTGAAAATCCGCGTGTCGTTGGTTCGATTCCGACCCGTGGCACCATTCTTGACCGTAAGCATAAAATATGATAAAGTATAATCCATGCGGAAGTAGCTCAGTGGTAGAGCATCGCCTTGCCAAGGCGAGGGTCGCGAGTTCGAATCTCGTCTTCCGCTCCATTTGATCGGCGACATAGCCAAGTGGTAAGGCAGAGGACTGCAAATCCTCCAT
>JAQVOH010000038.1:18937-23488 GCA_028702695.1 Desulfotomaculaceae bacterium | reverse complement strand
CTCAAGGACTCTTTTTAATAATGTCTTGCTAGCTAAAGCTGCCTGGAGGACTCACCTCTCGCTATTCATATTTCTAACTTTTGCTCTGGTAATAATCGAGTTTACTTTGACAGCTACTGTTGCTTTGGCTGGAACAGAAGGCTTGATTTCCACCTTGGGTTCCGACTTGGGCTCCGGTTTATTTTCTAACTTGCTTTCCGGTTTTATTTCCGGCTTACTTTCTACCTTGCTATCTGGTTTGCTTCCCAACTGGGATACTTCGATTGATTTAATAACCAGCTTGGCCGGTTCAGTTTCCGGTTTGCTTACCGGCTTGGGCTCCGGTTGAATTTCCTCCTTGGTTTCCGGTTTACTTGCCAATTTGCTTTTCGGTTTGCTATCAGCCTCATTTTCGGGTTTGTTACCCGATGGGGATACTTCGATTGACTTAACTTTCAGCTTGACCGGTTCGGGTTTCGGTTTTATTTCCTTCTGCCTTTCTTGACTTGGGATCTCGCATAGTCGAAGATCCGCTTTTATATTAGTAATCTCATCCAGATCTATTTGCGTATTGATATCAATTACAATTTCTGTTTGAAGTTTCTTTAATTGCATAATTATTCTCCACCCTAAACATAGGATTTGCGACGGGCTTGATATTAGAGAAGCTCGCCTTAACCATATTATGATTGCACGCTCATTTTTGACATTGGTACTAAATTATATATAACATGTTCTATTAAGGAATTATATGTGTGTATTTCTATAATTTTACAAGATATTTTAGAAAAAATAAGATCTGGATTGTTTTTCATAATTTCGGCATTTTCGCGTAACGTCTTCACTGTCTTGGGAATATTTTAAAAACAGAGCTGTATCTAAATATGTCATATTTCTATATACAGTTCTTATTTTAAAGGAGGTATTCAAATGGCTTGGGTGTCGGGCGCTATCGAATTTAAAACATCGGAAGAGCAGCAACTTTTTGAGGGCAATATTGTATTGACAAAGGTAGAAGCGCTGGTTTTACAGGGCGTTGTTATGGAAAGCGATGGACAGAAACCGGTTCCGGGAGCGCTGGTAATGGTATATGCCCGTTTAAACGACGGCAAAGAAGAGCCGCTTTGCCAAACTTTCAGCAGCAAGGACGGTCACTACCTGCTGCATGTTGATAAGGATAAAATTCCGGTAGATTCCACTGCCATAATTATCAGGGCTAATGTCAGCGAGCTATCATCTTAGTGCAGTCTAAATAACGGGTCCAGATTTGATTCGACCTAAAGCGGAGCCTCCTGGGAAATGGCGGCTCCGCCGGTTGAGGTTTATTACAGAGGTTTAGAATCTTTAAAGTAAAAGGTGGGGTTGCAGCAAATCAAATTGGGGGGAGCGGATATTTATGAAGGACAGTTTGATCAGGCCGGGCCCCGGTGAGTTTTTTACGGGTCAGAAAATGGATGGGCTATTAAATTTCTATGGTGTGGTCAAGGACAATGCTGCCGCGGTTGTGGAAGGTGCGGTAGTTGTTGTATGCGCCTGTTTTGAAGACGGGGCTGAAAGATTGCTGGGCGCCACTTTCACCGACAGGCAAGGCGCGTACTTGATTTGTATACCGGAGTTGCCGGATGATTATAGGCTGCTTAGTTTTAAAGTCAGAGCCGGCAAGGCATATACACTGCCTAAAGGAGTTGATAGTCAGGGTAATATAAGGCAACAAACAGAAATTCTCGATGATAATACAATGATCGGGTTGCAAGAAGAACACACGGTTAAGCACGTAACAAAAGAAGCAGATGAAAGTTTAAACGTGGAACCAGACCTTGAAAAGGCTGCAGCTGAATATACAATTATAGATGATATATCAGTTATCGATTTGAAGGAAGAATACACTGATGCTCCGGCAATAGAAGATGAAGCAGATGAATGTTTAATCACGGAACCAGATTTTGAAAAGGTTACAGATGAATGTACAATTACACAGGAAGGAAAAGGTTTAGCTATATCGTTAAGACCGGTTGATTATGATTCTCTCCCGGTGGTAGTTGTGCCAACTGTTCAAACAGACGCAGCTACTGATGTCGGCACGGATTCTGTTATTTTGCATGGGAGTATAAACAAAACCAGTTGTGAGTACTGCGACCAAAGAAAGTTTCAAATCAGGGCACAGGGCAGCGAAAGCTGGACCGATGCCGGCAGCGAGACTGGTTCATTCGGCCCGGAAGCCTTTAGCTTCACCATTACCGGGCTTATCCCGGACGCGACCTATGAGTTCAAAGCAATGGCGCACAACTTGGCAGGCTGGGGTGAAGGAAGTGTAACAACCTTTACTGCAGCAACCTCTCCGGAGACGCCGGCGGAAGTGACAACTGCAAAGGTGGAAAGCAGCCGACAGAAGCCGAGGCGGGAAGTGTTACCAAGAAAGACACAATACGATATGTACCGCTCTACCTACTGGCCCTGGCTGGACAGTAAAAAGCGCGATAGTAGTAAAAATCCACAGAGATAGTAAAAGTAAAGGCGGTTCATATTTTATAAAAAGACTCATATGGTTCGCAATAAAGCTTACGCCCTTGTTCCCTCCAGAAGGTGAGACCAAGGGCTTGTTTGCTTATGGAGTTGCACCCATCAAATATTTTGATATAATATGGGCATGGTTAAGCCAGAAAAAATTGCCAGGGCATGGGGTATTGCGAACTCGGCCTGGGTAAATTTTTTAGCCGTAAGAATCAAAATAATTTGATGTGTAGGAGGATTTGATTGATGAGTGAGGATATCAGGGAAACTGTACGGCAAAAGTACGCCGAGGCCATCACCCAAAAAACCGGCGGTTGCTGTAGCTCCGGAGGGAGTTCCTGCTGCTGCGGCACGCCTGGTGCTGCGACCGACATGATCACCGGGGGGCTGTACCGGCCGGAAGAAGTCGAGGGGCTGCCGGCAGAGGCATTGGCGGCAACCTTTGGTTGTGGTAATCCAACGGCTCTGGCCCAGCTGCATGCGGGTGAGATTGTGCTCGACCTGGGTAGCGGGGCAGGCTTGGACGTCCTGCTGTCGGCACGCCGGGTTGGGCCGTCGGGTAAGGCCTACGGGCTGGACATGACCGATGAAATGCTGGCTGAAGCAAGAAACAACCAGGCCAAAGCGGGGCTGGAGAACGTGGAATTTCTGAAAGGCCACCTGGAAGAAATCCCCCTGCCGGACAACAGTGTGGATGTCATTATCTCCAACTGCGTGATTAACCTATCGGCCGACAAAGATGTGGTGCTGCACGAAGCTTTCAGGGTTTTAAAGCCAGGCGGCCGCTTTGCCGTGTCGGATATAGTCTTAACCAGACCACTGCCCGCCAAATTGCGGGAGGACCTGCTGGTCTGGGCCGGCTGCGTGGGGGGCGCTCTCTTGGATGAGGAATACCGGGCCAAGCTGGTTGCTGCGGGTTTCACAGGGGTTGAAGTGGAAGTAACCAGGGTTTACGATTTGAACGATATGCTCGTAGTCCAGCTCTTTCCGAGTTTGTCAGAAGACGAGCGCATGGAAGCAAACGGTTCGGTGGTCAGCGCTTTTATCAGGGCTAGCAAACCCGCCTGATTATTCGTGCATAGCCGGACTCGTCAAATTCATTCGCATATGCTTTTATTTAGCAAAAGGGATAGGATAAAACCTGTTCCTTTTATTATGTAATTTTACTTGCCTATATTTTTCAATTTATTGACAGGATTAGTGCCGCTCCAGATAGAACATAACTATTTTATTAACCCTGTCAAAATAAAAATATCACTGCTTTCAGGCGCAGACACTCTGGCCATGAATCTGTCAGCAGTTGTTAAAGAGAGGTTGTTTTGCAATTGACACCACAGGAGCAAAATTACAGGATGCCGCCCGAGTGGGCTGTACATGAGCGCACCTTTATGGAATGGCCCGCCAGCGAGGAACAATGGCCCGATGGCTATCAGGACGCCTGCAGAACGTACGCCGAAGTGGCCAGGTCAATAGCAGGTTTTGAGCCCGTAACCATGATTGCCAGGCCTGACAGGGCAGGGGCGGCCGCCGTTTTGTGCGGGCCAACAGTGGATATCCTGCCTATGGAGCATGATGATGCCTGGCTACGCGATAACGGGCCGACTTTTGTGGTGAATCCAAGTGGCGTAGTGGCAGGGGTTAACTGGAAGTTTAACGCCTGGGGTGAAAAGTTCAGCCCGTGGGAAGGGGACGATCTGGTCGCCCCGAGACTTTTGAGCCATCTTAAACTGCCTTGTTTTGACGCCCCCATCGTACTGGAAGGCGGCTCCATCCATGTGGACGGTGAAGGTACCCTGCTGACAACTGAAGAGTGCCTGCTGAACAAGAACCGAAACCCACGTCTGGGCAGAAAAGAAATTGAAGATGTCCTGAAGCGCTACCTCGGCATCAAGAAAATAATCTGGTTGAAGCAGGGACTTGAAGGGGATGAAACGGACGGGCACGTGGATAACGTGGCCTGCTTTGCCAAACCGGGCCTGGTATTGGTCCAGAATTGCCCGGATCCGGCAGACCCCAATTTCGATATTATGGAGGAGAATATTGCGATCCTGCAAGAAGCAA
>JAQVOH010000038.1:10261-18837 GCA_028702695.1 Desulfotomaculaceae bacterium | reverse complement strand
CAATCGGTTCGGAACCACAGGAGGCGCATATTGATTCCAAGGAACACTGGCAGATTTGCATGCGGGGACATGCCGCAGCCAACCTGGTGCCGGTGATCGCTTCCAACCGGGTGGGGGTAGAGGTTATCAGCGGATCTACAATTAACTTTTACGGCTCCTCCTTCATTGCCAACCAGCAAGGGGCGAAAGTGAGAGAGGCGGATCGAAGTTCTGAAACTGTTTTAGTGGCGGAATTTGATCTTGAGGAGGTTGAAATGCAGCGGGCCGGCTGGGGTATTTTCAGGGACCGGCGGCCGGCTCTGTACGGGCCGCTGCTGACCAGTGACGGTACGAATAGATAGCTAGTAGAGGCAAACTCATTATATTTGAGCGTGCCTCTTTATTTTTTATCCTCAAAATAGGCTTCAAGTAATGACATCCGAGCGGTAACGTTTGATAATGACATTAAAAGATGGTTTTTCATCCTCTAATGGAGCCGCGCTAGCGGCATGAATGGGTATTCTTATTTACAGCAACGAGGAGGAGAATGTAGAAATTTGGAGAAAAAACACTAAGAATGAGCATTGAAGTGAATGCAATAAGGAGGGGGAAGCTCTATGAAACGTGTCTTAGGGATTGTTTCATCACCGAGAAAATTAGGGAACTCGGAAATTCTGGCCAAGGCGGCGATGGAGGCAACCGGAGCAGACAACCTGGAACTGATCAGATTGACAGACTTAAACTTAAAGCCATGTCAAGCTTGCTACAGATGTTTACCTAAAGATAAACCCTGCTTAATTGAAGACGATCTTGATTTCCTGCTGGATAAAATCCGGCTGGCTGATGCCGTCGTCCTGGCGGCGCCCTGTTATATTTTAGGACCCAATGCCAGTATTAAAATTCTTCAAGACCGGTTGTTGTCGCTAGGCAGCAAAATTGAACAATATGCTGGTAAAACTTGTATCGCGATCACTACTTACGGAAGACCTGGTGTGGAGGGTTACGCTGAGGCAGCGTTAAATCTTACCGCGTATTTTATGCACTTGCAACTGGTTGATTGCGCGAGCTTCCTGGGCGCAAACCCTGCGTCCGTTTTAGAGGACCCGGCAAATTTGCAAAGGGTGCAAAAGATGGGCCGGGCTCTTTTTGATCCCGGGTACCAGCGCACTCCTAAGCCTAATGAATGTCCAGCCTGTTGGAGTGATATCCTGAGATATGACGGGAAAAATCTAATCTGCCCCTTATGTGGGACAAAAGGTGAAATAACTGTAGAGGGACAAGCGGTCAAACTGAAGTTTTTCCCTCAAGTCAATCATCGTTTTAGTGAAGAGGGTAAGCGAGAGCACAATGAAGTTTTTCTCCCAAATAAGAAAGAAGAGTTTCTTGCTAAAAGGAAGTATTACAAAGAACTGCAGCAGCCTTACCGTCAAATCGGCAATTGGGTCACTCCGGAGCAAAAATAATCAGATAGCCAGGCGTGGCAAAATAGCATCGCAGGTTGACTTGAAAATGTGGGAATAGCAGCTGCAAGAATTATGCAAAAGAGGCAAGCTCAAATTCACGAGCTTGCCTCTTTATTGATGGTTTTTTGGCCTAGCCAGGCTGCTTATTTCTCACCCAATTGCCTTGAACACAGCGCCGGTGCTGGCCGAGGTGACCTGCGCGGCGTAGCGGGCCAGGTAGCTTTTCCCGGTGACTTTGGGAGCAGGCTGCTGCCATTGCTCGCGCCTTTTAGCCAGCTCGGCCTCGCTAACCTGGACGTTTAAGCGCCGCCCGGGGATGTCTATTTCGATAATGTCCCCCTCTTGTATCAGGGCGATGGGTCCGCCCTCGGAAGCCTCCGGTGAAACGTGGCCGATGCTGGCGCCCCGTGTTCCTCCTGAAAAACGGCCGTCGGTGATCAGCGCGACGTCTTTGTCAAGGCCCATTCCTGAAATCGAAGCAGTGGGACTCAGCATTTCACGCATGCCGGGGCCGCCCTTGGGTCCCTCGTAGCGGATGATCAGCACGTCACCCTTGTTGATCTTACTGTCCATAATGGCGTCGAACGCCTCTTCCTCGCCATCAAAGACCCTGGCCGGACCGGAGTGAACCATCATTTCCTTGGCCACCCCTGATTGTTTAACCACAGCCCCGTCCGGGGCCAGGTTGCCACGCAGGACGGCAATGCCTCCCTCGCGGGTATAGGGGGCACTCATAGGACGGATGACTTCGGCATCGCGGACAAACGCCCCGCTTATGTTTTCGCCCAAAGTTTTGCCGGTAACAGTGTTCTCTTCCAGTTTTAACAGGCCCTGGTCGCCCAACTGCTTCAAAACGGCGGAAATTCCACCCGCCTCATACAGGTCAAAGAGCCGGTGCAGTCCGCTCGGGCTCAGCTTGCAGATATTCGGTACACTGGTGCTGATTTCATCAAAGGTCTCCAGTTGCAGCGGCACGTCCGCCTCGTAGGCAATAGCCAAAAGGTGTAGGACAGTGTTGCTGGAACCCCCGATGGCCATGTCCAGGGTAATGGCGTTGCGAAAAGCATTGAGCGTCATGATGTCCCTGGGCCGTATCCCGTCTTGCACCAGGGCCACAGCGCGCTGTCCGGCCAGTTTGGCCAGGGCCTTGCGCTGCCCGTAAGGGGCCGGGATGGTGCCGTTGCCGGGAAGGCCGATCCCGAGTGCTTCGGCCAGGCAGTTCATGCTGTTGGCGGTAAAGAGACCGGCACAGCTGCCGCAGCTGGGGCAGGCGCTCAATTCCATTTTTTCAAGTTCCTCCTCGCCGATGGTCCCCGCCGCATACTGGCCCACGGCCTCGAACAGACCCCGTACCAGATCGGCCTTTTCGCCGCCGTGCGTACCTGTCAGCATGGGGCCGCCGCTCACGTAAACAGCCGGGATATTGAGCCGGCCGGCCGCCATCAGCATACCCGGGACAGTCTTGTCGCAGTTGCCGATGAGGACCAGGCCGTCAAACTTGTGAGCCATGACCATTGTTTCGATAGAATCGGCAATCAGCTCACGGCTGGCCAGCGGGTACTTCATGCCGTCATGGTTCATGGAAATCCCGTCGCAGATGGCTATGACCGGGAATTCCACCGGTGTCCCCCCGGCTGCAGCAACTCCCAGCTTAGCAGCCTGAGCCAGATCCCTCAAGTGGATGTGGCCGGGGACAATCTCGTTGAAACCGTTAACGATGCCTATAATAGGTTTTTTGAGATCCTCCGGGGTGTACCCCATCGCGTAAAAAAGGGACCGGTGCGGCGCCCTAGCCACACCTTGTGTTACCTGAGTGCTGTTTAAGACCGCCTTGTCTTTTTCCAATATAATCCCTCCAATAAAGCAATAGAACTTGTAGTATCTTTTGCTGTATAAAGTTTTCCCTTTACAAATGAATACGGCCAGTTTACCACATTAATTATTCATTATAAAGTGATTTCATCCTTTTATTTTAACCCTATTCCAGCTAATTTACCAGTTGGTTGCTGATGCCTGGCCGTTTAATTGTTCTGTGGCAGTTATGTTTAAAGAAGAAATTACATAATCCTTTGATGCTTGTGTAAAAGTTATCATTTTAATAAAAAAGAGCTCCAAAAAGTTTTGACAAACAAATTTATGTGCCATAGTATATAAATAATATTAAAACGATAGGATTTATGTTAATTGCTTTTGCCAGCGATTATCTTGGTTAGTCCTATGTACGATAGATGGGAGATGCGGGATTTGAGATTTTCTACAAGAGCAAGATATGGACTGCGCGCTATGTTGGAGCTGGCGCTGCGCTATCATCCCAGCGAACCTATACCCCTGGTTCAAGTGGCTGAAAAGCAGGGTATCTCAGAGGGATATCTGGAACAAATGATGAGTTTTCTACGCAAAGGGGGGCTGGTGCGAAGTGTTAGAGGAGCTCAGGGTGGCTATATTCTGGCCAGGGAGCCAGCCAGGATTACAGTGGGCGAGATTATCCGGTGCCTGGAAGGACCTCTTGGTCCAACCGGGTGTGTCAGTGAGGAAAATCCGGAACAATGCTCAAGGGCAGAATCCTGTGTGACCAGAGTGCTGTGGGAGAGAGTGAGGGAATCGGTGGCTGAGGTTCTGGATGGCACTACTTTGGAGGATCTTTGCGAGGATACTAATAAAATACGACAATCCAAAGAAGCCGATATGTACTGTATTTGAAATTTACACAGGTCAACTTGTTTAATTATCAATGGAGGGCACTGAACAGTTAAAGAAGTTTGATTGAGAGAGGAGAATAGGGAACGGTTGCTTACCTAAGAGCTTCTGTTTATGTCCGTCTCCTGTTATAAATGTAGAGAGGGGGTATCTGGCTTGAGTTTTACAGACGACCAGATTGTGCGCTACAGTAGGCATATTGTTCTACCCGGGGTGGGGTCCAGTGGTCAGAAAAAAATCAACGCCGGCAGGGCACTGCTTATCGGAGCGGGGGGGTTGGGCTCCCCCGTAGCCTATTACCTGGCTGCAGCCGGGGTGGGGACCATCGGCATTATTGACGACGATGTTGTGGATTTAAGCAATCTACAGAGACAAATCCTGCATTTTACAGCCGACGTCGGCAAGTCTAAGGCTGTTTCCGCTAAGGAAAAGCTGACAGCGTTGAACCCCGATTGCCGGGTAGTTGCTTACCAGGAAAGGCTAACAGCAGGGAACATAATGGAAATAATGAGGGACTACGATGTCGTTGTTGATGGCACTGACAACTTTGCTACCCGTTTTTTAGCCAACGATGCCTGTGTCATGGCTAAGAAGCCGTTTTTTCATGGAGCGGTGCTTAGATTTTTCGGCCAGGCTCTGACTGTAATACCGGGGGAGGGGCCGTGCTACCGCTGTATTTTCCCAGAGCCGCCCTCCGGCATAACCCCTACCTGTTCACAGGCCGGGATACTGGGAGTTATCCCGGGAACGATCGGGCTAGTCCAGGCCACCGAGGTTTTAAAATATTTTCTTGGGACGGGGGACTTACTGGTGGGTAAGCTGCTGACTTACGATGCCCTGGCTATGGAATTCAGCAAGGTTGAGATTCAGAAAAATCTCGACTGCCCTGTCTGTGGGGGGAACCCGACGATTCACGAACTGGTCGACTATGAACAGCCGCCAACATGTGAGTTAAACAAGTAATTGTATAGAGGGGGCTTTAGAGCATAATGGACAACCTGGAGCAAAAGTACAATCACCTAAAAGAAATACTTGAAGGCTACGGAAGTGTTTTGGTTGCTTTTTCGGGAGGTGTTGACAGCACTTTTCTTCTCAAGGCCGCAGTGGATGCCCTCCAAAAAAATGTACTGGGTGTAACCCTTGCCGGGGAATTGTACTCTCCTGGTGAAACCGAAGAAGCTGCAGAGTTGGCCCGTCTTATTGGTTCAGAGCACATTATCATTGCCAACGGAACTTATGACAACCCCACTTTTATCAATAACCCGCCCGATAGATGCTACTACTGTAAGAAAAACGGCTATGGAAAAATACTTAAAGTAGCCTGTGAGCGGGGTTGCAAGGTGGTTGTTGATGGTAACAACTCCGATGATATAAACGATTACCGGCCGGGTATGCGCGCCGGAATTGAGCTGGGAGTGCGCAGCCCGTTAAAGGATACAGCTCTGAGTAAAGAAGAAATTCGCGCTCTTTCAAGGAAATTGGGTCTGCCCACTGCTGACAAAACTGCCAACCCCTGCCTTGCTACACGCTTTCCCTACGGGACCCCAATTACAACACAGAGTCTGCGGCAGGTTGGAGCGGCTGAAATTTTCTTGCGTAAGCTGGGCATCTCGCAGGTTCGGGTGCGGCACCACGGGAACCTGGCTCGCATCGAGGTACCGGATACATATTTAAGGTTTGTGGTGGAACACGCAGCTGAGGTCGAAAGCAAACTTAGGGAATTGGGCTACACCTATGTGGCGCTCGATCTCCTGGGTTATCGTACTGGAAGTATGAACGAGACTTTGAATATATAGCATTGCTGAGTAATGAATAAAGCGAATACACACTCCAGTCTAGAATTTTGATTTTATTTATGATAAAATTAAATTTCTTAAAGATATTAGCAACCGGTGACAACTTTAATTAAACGTCAGGTGGAAGCTGGAGGAAGGTAAATGACGATCACATATGAAGTGGGGAATTCGTTGTATGTTAATATGACCAACCGCTGTACCAATCATTGTTCTTTTTGTATAAGAAACATTTCGGACGGTGTTGGCAGCGGAACGAATCTTTGGCTTGAACATGAGCCTACCATAGATGAGATTATTGAAGATATCCAAAGGCGGGAAATTTCCCTGTATGAGGAATTTGTATTTTGTGGTTATGGAGAGCCCATGATGCGTACGTACGATATTATTGAAATATGTAAAAAACTAAAAGAGCAATATGATCTGCCAATCCGCATCAACACCAATGGTCATGCTAATCTAATTTGCGGAGAAGATATTACCCCGCAATTAGAAGGGTGGGTAGATGCGATTTCTATTAGCATGAATGCCAAGAATAAACTGGAGTATCAGGCCATATGCCGGTCCAAGTATGGAGAAAAAGCTTTTGAAGCCATGCTGGATTTTGCAGCCAGATGCAAGGAGCATATACCCAAGGTGGTATTGTCTGTGGTAAATTGCATCTCCGGGGAAGATATACAAGTATGCAGGAAAATCGCACAATATGTCGGCGTGGATTTTAGAGTAAGATATTTTGTAAAACAAGCTTCTTGATATGAATTTACTCGCTTTAGCTTATATAAAAAGCCCTCCTGTGTTCTGTGAACTAGGGAGGGCTTTTTAATCCAATTATGGAGGACCGCTCACATAATAATTTTCCATAAATACTTAATAAAACGCCCAAGCTGTATAAATGCAGTAGCCCATAATCACTTTATCATAGCGAAGGCCAGTGATTCCTGATAAGTACGGTATGATGTTCCTTAGACCTAGCTTTTTAAGAGTCATTAATCACCCCAGGACAAGGTGATAAGACAGCTTAACACTGAATGAAAAGAATTACTGTCAAGTTTCAATGTTATTTTTTGTCGAAGCGGTAACCAACCCCCCACACTGTTGTGATATGAAAATTATCACCTGAAGCTTTGAGCAGTTTGTTTCGCAGGCGGTTCACATGGGTGTCGACGGTACGCGCACCCCCCCAATAATCGTAACCCCAGATTGCTACCAGCAGTTCCTCTCGTGTAAAAGTGCGGTTGGGTGATTTGGCCAGGTGGTAGAGCAGGTCGTACTCCTTTGGTTTAAGGTTTATCTGCTGCTCATTTACCATTACCAGGCGGGACTTTGGGTTAATAGAAAAATCAGGATAATTTATATGAACTTGCTTTACTTCCTCAGTGGGGCTATACCTGGTGCGGCGGAGCACGGCTTTGACCCTGGCGGCAAGTTCCCTGGGACTGAAGGGCTTGACAACGTAGTCATCCGCTCCCAGTTCCAGGCCGAGGATGCGGTCCCTTTCTGTATCCTGGGCGGTAAGCATGATGATGGGGGTGGAGGAGGTTTTCCTGATCTCCCTGCATACTGCCCAACCGTCAAGACCTGGCAGCATCAGGTCCAGTACAATAAGGTCCCACTTCTCCCTGTCAAACATTTTTAAAGCTGCCTGACCGTCGGAGGACTCGCCAACCAGGAAACCTTCATTCTCTAAATATAACCTCACAACTTCACGGATTTTCTGCTCGGCATCGACTATCAGTATTTTTGGTTTCTCTAACAAGAAGCTACCTCCGGTGAAATTATCCTACTGCATTATTATTTTCAGCAAACGAAGCGCCTTTTATCCTGGAGAAGCAAGTGACACTCGATTTATCATAAAATGGATACAATGGTGTGACAATTTTGTGACAATTATATGATACAATAGCCGTCGGTGAAACCAGCGGAAAAGCTTTCAGGGTGAGATCCTGTTGGCTTGAAAAAAGTTCGGTGTCACTAACAATTCCTTCTTTGCATGGCTGATCCTAGCCATGCCTTTTTTATGTTCAATAATGAAAAAATACCGCCCTGGAGGCGGTAACTATTTATTAACAGTCCAAAAGCTAAAGCCCCGCGTATCATCTAGTTACGAGTCCTGTCCGGCCAAGAGGTGGATATCTTCGATTCGTACATGTATGCCGCAGCTCTTTTCTAGAACCATGTTGATCAGTCCGGTATGGTTTAAGTTCATCATGCAAAAACCTGGTAGAAAGGTGACCCGGCAGCCAAAGGCGGGCTCCCTGGTTACCCTGGTGGCAATTCCCTCAAACCCAATCATGTGATAAGCGCTAACGTCCTTGACTGCTTGCTCCCTGGAGTACTTGGGGCCAACCACCCAGGTATATAAGAGCCCGGTGACCCTATCTGCCTTGATTACCTTCAGTACGTGGGGTATGGGGCAACCGGCCCCCATCGGGCGGCCGAGGACCAGGTCCCCTTTTTGGATGTTCATTTTTTCTACCATATCGGAACGGAAAGGAAGCACGATTTTGCGGGCTGAGATTTCACCAGGCAGAGGTTCCAGAACAAAATCGTGAGCGTGGCCCAAAACGTCCTTTCCCGTATAGACTGCTTCTCCTATCTGCTCAGATTGACTGCACGTCTGCCTTTCACTGTAAAAAGGGCAGTC
>JAQVOH010000038.1:7547-10161 GCA_028702695.1 Desulfotomaculaceae bacterium | reverse complement strand
GGGCCTGCGATAATCAGAAGTTTCAAAAAAAGGCACCTCCACTAATTCTTGAATATTACGCGAAATTCACGGCAACAAGCTCTTTGGTAATCATTTTACCGGCTCTTAATCTCTCTCTGATTATATCTACCCTATCATCAAGTTCGAGCAGGTTATGCGCAGCTTTAACCTCCAGGTCGCTGCGGTGGATGACTCTTGTAACCGCCCCGTTCTCCATGATGATACGCTTTTTTGTTAACAAGGCAATGACCGGGTCGTGGGTCACGAAAACAACTATTTTCCCGGTATCCTGAATCATTCTGACGACTTCACGCTTGAAAATCCCGGCGTTCTCGATTTCATCCAGTAGGATTACAGGAGCAGCGCCGATTAACATGGCGTCGGCCACCAAAAGGGATCTGGTTTGTCCTCCGGATAGGATGGTAACCCTGAAATCCTTTTCGATTTTTTCCCCGGTAAACTTGTTGGCTAGATCTATCGTTTCATAGACCACCATATCATTTTGAATTCCACGGGCACGTGCGTGAATCCTCAAAAACTCTTCAGTAGAGAGGTCTGCAAAACATTTGGTGTTTTGTGTAATCATGGCGATTGGCTTGAGAGAGGGGTTGCTTCTGGCATTATCATCGGGAACCTGGCCGTTAATCAGTAGGCGGCGCTTGGTTGAGGTATCTCCCTGGGCAAGAAGCTCAATGTCGGTTATAAAGGCAGTTTTACCGCTGCCGGTAGGGCCGACGATCGATATAGTTTCTCCAGCCGCAAGAGTTATTTGATCGAATTTTTCTCTTAACCCTCTTTTATCCAAACCAGGTAGAATTGTTATTTCATTTATCAAGGGGCTCGCTCCTTTCAGATTCTCCTCTGTAAATTATGTATTTATTATACATTTGTGTGCCTTTATGCTCATAATTACATATGGGAATATATACAATTAGCGGTATCATTTGAGATATGTATTATAATACGTAATCATTGCAAAGCGAAGGCAGATTGAGATTAATCCGGCAGATACATTCATTAGTTGCTAAACCCAATAGTGGGATTTTTTAGTGCATAAAAGAAAAAAAATGAAACATAATAAAGAATATAAAAAAGGGGGGTAAAATGATGGTTTTAAGTAGACATGCTACAGCACTGTTAATAAAATTGATTATGGTTGCCATTATCAGCGTTGTGTTATTGCCCTTATTCAGCCGGATAACCGCCGTCCAGGCTTTGGGTATTGCTGTGGTCCTGACGCTTGTGGCCTACTTAGTCGGTGACTTGTGGATACTGCACCGTTACGGGAATATTTCTGCAACCATTGCCGATGTGGTTTTAGCAGCTCTGGTTATAGGGTTAGCGGATCAAATGCTGAACTACACGATGACGATAACGGTGACAGGCTGGGTTGTAGTACTTGCCTTAATTGGTTTTGGGGAATGGTTTTTCCATAAATACATGATTAATCCATTGAGAGCAATGGGCAATGAGCCGCCTGTGTAAGGGTAAACCTTGCCAAGTAGCTTTAGGTTAGCGTTATTGAGTTGCAAACACCTCCTATCGGAACTGGCAGGAGGTGTTCTTGATGATTATGCAGGTATTGATCGTAAGCATACCTTTTGACGATTAAGAAAATTTTGCTACAGTTGGATAAGAAAGGCTGCCATTGTGTGAATTGTATGATACTATAGCGATAATTAATAAGCAAGGGGAGGTTTAGATGATGAGCGGAGACTATCATTTTGTCGAAAGGATTCTGGCAGGAAAGATTGGTTATTTTGACCAGGAGGATTTGATTGTTAAAGATTTGGAGTGGCAGCCACACGCCAAATTCCAGGGTGTCTTTCAGAAGCACCTGGTAAAAGGGGATGCCAATGGTGGTAAATTCAGCTGCCACCTGGTGAAGATAGGAGACGGCTTTGAGATTGGGGACCACATCCATGAAGGAAGATGGGAACTGCATGAAGTAGTGGGTGGTACCGGTCTGGGCTATATGGCCGGCCGGGAAATTGTCTACGAGCCAGGTGTCACTGTCGTAGTGCCTGACAGCGTTGAGCATAAGATTGTCGCGGATAAGGGTGATGTGTACATCCTGGCTAAATTCATCCCGGCGCTGATTTAATCAACGAATGAACCAATGAAATATAGTGTCACAAATTGAGGGAGCCCTGGTATGAGCACCATACCAGGGCTCCCTCAATTTTAATCATGTTCTCTTGTAAGCGGCAGGATGATCTCAATCAGAAGTTGTTCAGTTGATGTTGCCTGCGGGTCAGTATCATACACTTCGCGTATGGGATAGGCCGGATGGTAACCATTTTTTTTAATCCAGCCATATAAGGCCCCGTAAGCCCCTTCCAGACTGCTGTTTGGGTCCAGCTGTGCTACTACCGTTGCCGCATGGACAGGCGGCAGGACCTTATTGGCCAGGGCTTTGTCTGTTACCGGCCAGGCAACTTCCAGGTCAGTCTCCATAGAATTAAAATCTACATCCTTGTCATAGAGTAAGATGGGGGGGCCTGAACAATTACCACTCATAGCAATGATTTCATCCAAAGTGGTCATCATCAAGTTCGCAATGTCATTGGGGTATTCAGTTACCTTGCCGCGCTTAGAGCGTACCGGGATTTCA
>JAQVOH010000038.1:5590-7447 GCA_028702695.1 Desulfotomaculaceae bacterium | reverse complement strand
TTCTGCCCCCGGAAGCATTGGAGGGGGATGCGGTCACCATTTCCATTAGAGTCGACGTGAAGGCTACAGCCACTGTTAAGGAGGATATAATGAGGCTGGCGCGCCAGGTATTCAAAGATTAAAGATAGAAGAGGCGTCAATATGAAAAGACTATCGGTTTTGTTACTGATTATATTATTATCCCTTGGGTTGGCCGGCTGTGGTGTGACGATAGCCCCCGAACAGTCCAGCGGGGTGTTGGGGCAGGAGCTTTCCCCCGGCTCTATGCGCGTACATTTTTTGGATGTTGGGCAAGGTGACTGCATGCTCGTCCAGTTTCCAAATGGGCAAAATATGCTGGTGGATGCAGGAAAGAATGACAGTGCAGAGACAATCATGGACTATTTGGAAGCAAACGGAATTGCCAGACTGGACTACCTGGTTGGCACCCATCCGCATGAAGACCATATCGGCTCACTTGATAAAGTCATTCAAGAATTCCCTGTTGGCGAAATCCTGTTACCCAAAGTGACCGCCAGCACCAGGACTTTTCGGGATGTGTTGGAAGCGATTGCCGACAAAGGGATGCAGGTGACTACGGCCAAAGCCGGAGTGAACATCCTGGAGGAAGAGGGGCTTTCGGTGAAGCTCCTGGCCCCGCTTGGCTCTTCCTATGAGGATCTTAACAATTATTCAGCGGTAATCAAGCTCACCTACCGTGAGGTATCGTTCCTTCTGGAAGGTGATGCTGAAGCCGAGTCCGAAAAGGAGATGCTCAATAGCGGCGCCGACGTCAGAGCTGATGTTCTCAAGGTTGGTCATCATGGCAGCAATACCTCCACATCTCTGTCTTTTTTAAATATGGTTAAGCCTAAATACGCAGTCATTTCACTCGGGGAAGGTAACGTATACCACCATCCCCACCCGACTATTCTGACTAAGTTAAAAAATGCCGGCGCAGAAATCTTACGCACTGATGAGAGAGGGACCATTGTTTTTACCACTGATGGGAAAGACATTAAGGTTGAGACGATAAAATAAGGGCGAAAAAAAGCTGTCATATTAGGAGGCTGTCTAGATTAAAATTAGGATGTACGCTTTTTAGAAGCAGCTAGGAATTACCCCCTGACAACCATAGGCAAATGACGGAAAAGATGTTTTAATGTTGAGAATTGTCGGAATATTTATAAAGGTTTATCCATTATTTTGGCGAATGGTTGAACTAATGGTAAGAAGGCTAATGCATAAAAAGGGGGCTTTCTGATGCTGGCTAAGAAGGAGGAGTATGTTCAGATTGAAGTGGGTGGTAAAAGATATTTATGCTCCGTGTGGTACAAAAGTAGAGATATACTTTGGTATGGAAAGCTGGAGTCCGGTTTTACAAGGCTGTCTTATGCAGTATCCAAAGAAGGTTTATTGAAAAAGATTAGCATGCAGATTGCCGCAGATAGTGAGTAAGTTGCGATGTCAATGCGGAAGTGCTATGATCTAAAATATATGATAGGTTTGTCCTTTTAAAACAGCAAAGTATCAAGGAAAAGCCTCCGGGCTTTTTCTTGATACTTACACATAGGAGGCAGGACAATTGGAGCGTATCTGGGCGCCGTGGCGATCGGTGTATGTAGGTGGCAGCCACGGGGAGGGCTGTGTTTTTTGTGAAAAATTGCAAGCTGATGAGGATGAGGCAAATCTGGTATTACTGCGGGGAGACAAAACCATTGTCTTGATGAACCTTTACCCGTACAACAACGGGCACCTTTTAATAATGCCCAAAAGGCATGTGGCTGATATCGAAGACCTGACCGGGGAAGAAATGACCGAGCTTTTTGTAATGACCCAAAAAATGGTTAAGGCTCTGCGGGCTTTCAATCCTGAAGG
>JAQVOH010000038.1:0-5490 GCA_028702695.1 Desulfotomaculaceae bacterium | reverse complement strand
ATCCGGTCAAACTAAATGGTGTAAGACTTCTTTAATGATACAGCTGCTGGTCTTTATAATTATTGCAGGCAAAAATTGACACACGCAAAACAATGAGCTATAATACCTATTAGTCCTATATTACGTAATGGAGGGTAAATCATGGCATTCGAAGTATACAAACCGCGCGGCGAGAAAGTTGGCAAGTTACCCCTGGTCTCACTTTCTAAAAATTCGATTGTGCTCAACAAGATTTCACGTGAAAAAATTAAAGCCGATAATGTTGAGTTGGCCTATGATAATGACACTAACACGATCAGGATCAAGGCATCAACTGAGGGTCAGACGGTCAAGAAGACCAAAGTCTTTGCCAGGGGGTTCTTCAATCACTTTGGTATCAATAAAAAGGGAAGATATGAGGCCAGGTTTGAAGAAGAAGAGAGAGCTTTATACGTAAGCCTAGTTTAAAGGACCCTAAATGATTGTCGATGGCACCCCCATTCAATGGGGGTGTTTTTGTTTTACACAAAGATTTATTCAAAGGTTAATTACATATGTCGCCATAAAAATGGGCTAAAAAAGCTGATATCGGGGAGAATAAATATATCATTTTAAGGGAGGTGAATTTAATGGAAGCTGGTGTGCGTAATAACATTAATGGTGAGATCGAGGAGATTAAGACAGACAATGTAATGGCGCAGGTAAGCATGTGAGTAGGCGGCTGACGGGATGATAATGTCCGACTCACGTCCGTGATGACGAGAGACAGTTTGCAAGATGCAGGATTTAAAAAAGGTGACAAAGTAAATGCTTTAGTAAAAGCTATTAATGTAGTTTTTGTTAAAGAGCATTAGAATAGCTGTGACAACAGAAAAGGGCCATCTGGCTCTTTTCTTAACTAATCTGTATAATCTCTTATTCATTGACAAAAGTTAATAAGTAGATGTCACATTCTAGTAAACATCACTATGGGGAATTAGGAGATGTATTTTAGTTGTCTATAATTCTGGTTGTCATTATCCGTTCATTTATTTCATTCTTTTCACTACTGCTTCTTGTTCGGCTGATGGGGAAACAGCAAATGGCGGAACTAACCTTTTTTGATTATGTGGTAGGTATTACCATTGGGTCCATTGCCGCAACCCTTTCAGTCCAGGTAAATCAAAATACAATAGCTACTTTAACAGGCATGGCCATCTGGACCATTCTTCCTATTTTCCTGGCTTATTTATGTCTGCATAGTGTTTGGATCCGTAAGGTTGTGGAAGGGGAAGCCACGGTAATCATAGAGAATGGAAAGTTTTTGGAAAACAATTTAAAAAGAATTCGTTTAACCATTGATGATGTTATCTCTCAGCTGAGAAACCAAGGTGTTTTCAATATTACTGATGTAGAATTTGCTTTATTTGAAGCCAACGGAAAATTAAGTATCCAAAAAAAGGCGATAAAACGCCCTGTTACCCCCGGGGATCTCTTCCTCTCACCCCAATATGAAGGCTTGCCTACTAACTTAATTGAAGATGGTATTGTACTTGTTGATGCTCTCCGGTCTTTGAAGTTGTCCAAAGCTTGGTTGCATAATCACTTAGAAAAAGCCAATATCCCGGATGTTAAGCAGGTTTCATTAGCCCAACTGGATACTCAGGGGAATCTTTATGTGGATCTGAAAGGTGACCAGCCCTTTTTTACTATCTCTACAAGTAACCAAAATTGAGGAGGCTTCACTTTGAAAAAACTTGCAGTCATATATTTAATCCTTGTTATTCTAATAATGGGCTTATCTTCATGTGCACCTTTAAGGAAACCCCTTGATGATCGGACTAATTATTCTAAATATCTATTTGATACTGAGATATTTATCCGTCAGGAAGATTGGACAAATGCCTTAAACAGTATGGAAAAATCTCAAAAAGCCTGGAATAAATTAAAACCACTTTTACAAGTAGACATTGATCATGATTATGTAAATGACATCGATAACAACTTTACCTTGTTAAAAGGATACATTGAGACCGAGGAAAAATCAGACTCTCTCGCGACTATTCTATTACTACAAAAGATATGGGATAATATCGGAGAGATGTAGTTAATTTGTCTTGACTATATTTATATCAATCATGTTATCATGCATATCAATGCAACATAATCTTGTGACAACGCAAAACTATAATTCTGTATATTTCTTGTTAGATCCAAAGGATTTACTTTCAGGATATTTCTCAGCGTTTTTTGCTACTTTATCTATCACGGCCTGCTCTAAATCTATGCCCATCTCGTTAGATAAAAGAAGTAAATAGGTAAAAACATCGGCCATTTCTTCTTCTATGCCCTTACTTTTCTCTCGAACGGCTTGTTCACTGCTTTTCCATTGGAAATTTTCTAGAAGCTCACTAGCTTCAAGTACAAGTGATATGGCCAAATCTTTGGGGTTATGGAATTGTTTCCAGTCCCGTTGGTCTCTAAATTCAATTAACTTTTGAATAAGGTGATTCACACTATATACCTCCGAAATTTCGGTAGACATTAAAATCAGTCCCCCTTTGAAACATATATTATATCATTATTCGGAAGACATGCAACTCCTGGAAAGGACAAGGCTGAAGCCTCTTAAATGCCAAAATCGGCGTGACCGGTATTATTTCTCTATAATTGTATAAAAGGCACAATAACTAGCCTTTATCTTCCTAACTTTTTAATATCTCTGATTTGCACCCTGGTCTCCAGCTTAATGGGAAGACTGCTGTCAAGGACTATCCTGTCACCTGCTAGCAAACCTTCTACAACCTCCACATCTTTTTGGTTCTTGATGCCCAATTTGACCGGCTTGAGTATTATTTTATTGTTAGCGATTAGCATGACTTCGTTTTGGCCATTTTCACCGGTACGAACCGCTTCCCAGGGTATAACCAGAACATTATCTCGGCTTAATGATTCAATTAACACTTTGACCTCATAACCAGGTTTTAAATTTTCGTCCGTCTCTATGGCGATTCCGACTGACACTCTACGCTGTAGGACACCTAGAGCTGAGACTTTTTCAAACGCTTTCGGATAAATCTCCTGCACTTTTCCCTTTAGCACCTTACCATTTAACACCGGTGATGAGATCTCGGCATTCTGTCCCATCCTGATGTTGGCCATATCATCACTCAACAGATCAGTTTTAACTGTCAGCATACCTGTGTTGGCAACTTCCAGCAGGGTTGTTCCGGCTGCAGCTATCTGCCCATCTTTAACAGGTATATCTAAAACCCTACCGGAGACCTGACTGGTAATAACAAACTGTTGAACTTTTTTATCAAGAATGTCCCTTTGACTTGTCAGGGAGTCTAACTGTGACTCCACTCCTTTTACGGAAGCTTGCTGCGCAGCCACCAGGTTTTCCTGCTTATTAACCATATTAACCGTAATATCATAGTCAGCCTGGCTGATTGCCCCGGCATTAAAGAGTTTCGTTTCTCTTTCCAGTTCCTTTTTGAACTCTTCTAAATCACTTAAGGCAATTTCTAAATTATTTTCCACTCTCTCATAATCTGTCCGGGCATTGCTAATTTGCCCGTTGACCAAAACCAATTGTTCATCGAGGTCGAGATTTTCCAACGTCATTAAAACCTGTCCTGCTTCTACCTCCTGACCGTTATATACATTTATATTGATAATACGGCATATACCGGGCGCCTGTATTAAATAATCATCATTTGCCTCAACATACCCTGTTTCCTCGATGGCCACGTTTATACCGCCTTTTTCTACTTCCAGGGCTTCAACTTTCGTCACAGAGGTTACGTAGAAAAACACTCCAACTAACGAAGCTAAAGCTAATACAAGAGCTAAAACAATTAGGTTTCTTTTGTGGTTCATATTATTTCGGTTCCTCCCCAGGGTATTAATGATTGGACCTCTTTAATTTCTATCCTTTAGAACTTCTACTATATCCAAACTCTTTGTGCGTCGCATGGCGAACATATGACCGATAAATACAAAACCGATTGTGGAAACCACCGCTATAAGATATGTTGCAGGGTAGATAACTACTGGATAGGTAATGAAGTCTGTGGCCATGTTATCGATATATCTAGCGCCTAGATACCTGCCGGTAAAAAGCCCGGTAATTATTCCCGGAACCAGAACTAATATCAATTCGTTAAACATAAGCCTGGATATTTTACCGTTAGTGAAACCAATTACCTTTAGTGAAGCCAATTCTTTTTGCCGTTCATTGAAATTCATAATAGATATGTTGTATACTACGGCAAACCCCAAGATTATGGCGGAAATTGTAGCAATTAGGGTGAAGTAAATCATGTTTCCGAGGCTGTTTTTGGCCCGGCCTTCCTGCTTTTGTTTATCTACTATATAATCAACGCCAGGTATACTATTTAAATGCGTGATCAGAGCAGGTTCATAGCTTTTATCCATTTCAATTAATACTGCATTGCTGACTTCTTTTTCGTGTAAAACCTTTCCGGCTTGCATTGAAGAGGCGAAGGAAGAACTGCCTATGTTTTGGTCAACAATGCCCCGTATCTTTAATTCCGTTTGAAAAGCAGGACCGGTTCCCAGGTTAGTTTTGACTTCAACCATATCTCCTGTTTTCAAATGCAGTTTTTGGGCAATTTGCTTATTAAGTAAAATGCCCTCTTCCGGAATGTTGAGTCTTTCCTGTCTGACGTTAAAAGCACTCTTTAATTGCGCGGTAGATCCTATACCAACGAGGATATCTTCTTCTTTCCATTCAGCCAAATCTGGTGTTGACTGAGACCTTATCTTAACTGGTATTTCCAGTATAGGTTCAATCTCCTGTATTCCTTCCCAGTTAACCCAATTCCTGATTTCGTCATTCCTTACGATATTGGAAAAGCTAATTTTATAATCATAAGTATTTTCAGCATAAAAATAATGTTTCATTAAGAAATCGCTGGAATCATAAAAAAACATGGCTATAACCAGCAAAATAACTGAAGTTGCTATTCCCAGGACAGTTATAACAAATCTTAGATGATTGCGTGCAATAGACCTCAAAGTCATTTTCCATGAAGCGGAAATACGGTTCCATATTAATGGTAATTGTTCAAAGAAGGTACTTGAGCCTATCTTCGGCGCTTCAGCCCGTATCGCCTCTACGGGAGAGATTCTGACAATTTGACTACTTGCCAGTATACCCGAGCAAGCGCCCGCCGCAGTACTGAGCAGAAAAGCTTTAACCACCACACCCCAGCTCATCTCGAATACAGTATATGGCAGGTTAAATCCCTGCGCATATTTTGTTAGAAGTATTTGCGCTAAATAGTATCCTGCCACTGTACCCAGAATGGCTCCGGTAATGCAGACCAGTAGTGAATAGCCGGTAAAAAGCAGGGTAATGGATTTATTATCGTAGCCTAAAGCCTTCAGAACCCCTATATGCAGGCGCTGGGATTTAATTAATTGCCGTAATAGAATAAATAAAAAGCATACCACCATTATAAAGAAAAGCATTGGTAAAAAAGCTGAAGCGGATTCTAAAGCGTC
>JAQVOH010000132.1 GCA_028702695.1 Desulfotomaculaceae bacterium | reverse complement strand
CTCGCTTGGTTTGGGCGGTGGGCCAGTGGCTGGCATTTCCGTTCGGCCGTGGAAAAATGCAAGTGGTTATCTTGCGGTTTTAGCGCGGGCAGCCGATGATCTCGCGGCTTTAGGGTGGCAGGTACTGCTGGTACCCATGCACCGTCCCGTAGATCTGGACTGCTGCCGGGAAGTGACAGCTCGCATGTCCGCGCCGGCCTTTCTCCTTGAGAATAGCGCTGATTATATGGACATCCTGGCGTTAACGGCCAACTTGGATCTGGCCATCGGGATGAGGCTCCATTTTCTTATTTTCAGTTCGCTCTTTGGTGTTCCGCTGGTCGGCATCCCTTACGACCCCAAAGTCAACCGTTTTCTCCAGTCTGTCGGGCTGCCGCCCGGCCTCAGTGCCGAAGGGCTAAATTATACGGAATTGTCGGCGAGGCTAAAGCAAGTATTGTTGGAACGGTCAGAGATGGGTTCTCAGTTGAGAGAGAGGGTCGCGCCTTTGCAGAAAGAAGCTCTCAAAAATGCTGAAATGGTTGCTGAACTTTTGAGCGGCTGCAGCGTCAAATAAGTAAGGAGTGTTTTTGCCAGTTCGTGCCTGCAGGATTTGTGAGAAATATGTGGAACTATATGCCTAGGAGGAGTGGACAGTGAAACTGAACAGAATCAATTTGCCAGTTGTGGTTGTTGTTGCTGCTTTGTTGGTACTTGCATTATGGGGGGTTACAGCCTTTGCAGAAACGGATACTGACCCCGGCGGCAGTAGAGACCCACTGGTAACTCAGAGCTACGTTGACCAATACGTACAATGGAAGGTAGCCGACCTCAAAACCGGGCAGGTATTAAAGGGCAAGGCTGGGACGGAACTGCTGGTCAGGCGCGGGCAGGCCGTGGTTGTTGACAGCTCTGGGAACGGTATCCCCGATGTGACTGCGGGTGCGGATATTGCCGCCAATGATAAAGTATCTCTCAATCACCTGCTGATTATTCCGCGTGAAGACGGACGTGGTATTAAAGCACTCGATTTCGCGGTGGTCATGTACCGTGGGGGCGTCAGCATCCAATAACTTGCGGGGCAGTAGACAATGAAAACGGGAGCGATCTGGGTGCGATTAACCCTTGTATGATGCTGTTAATAGTGATTAATTGCAGGACCGCGTAAGTATGCTTTGATGCAAGTATGAGGTTATTGCCTGTCGGAGCTGTTTATGATTGAAATTGTCCGTCCCCAGTGGCGATTATGTGCGAACGGGGTGAATAATGTTGATAGTTAAAAGGCGAAGGCTCAAGCGCAAGGTGCCTTTCATCATATGCTGTCTGTTGCTGATTGCTTTACTGGCAGGTGGCTACGAGATGTTTAAAAATGATTTCAATCTGCCAGAAATAGATTCTTTCACCGACCCAGACCAGGTTAAGCCAGGACAGAGGCTTAATGTCCTTCTGCTGGGCATAGACGCCCGTAGTGGTGAAACTATGGCCCGGACTGATACCCTGATCCTGGCCAGCGTGGACACCAAAAGCAAGCAGATGTCCCTGCTTTCCATCCCGCGGGACACCAGAGTCAATATTCCCAAGCACGGTTGGGACAAAATCAACAGCGCCTCCGTCTATGGCGGTACCGAAATGTCCATGAAGGTGGTTTCGGACCTGCTGGGGACACCGATCAAGTACTATGTTCAGGCCAATTTCAACGGCTTTAAGGATATCGTTGACGCGCTCGGAGGAGTTACTCTTGATGTTGAGCAGGACATGTACCACTATGACCCGGACGATGGCGGAGCTTACACAATTAACCTTGAAAAGGGTGTTCAGCCTCTGGATGGAGATAAGGCACTGCAGTACGTTCGTTACCGTGAATATGCCATGGGCGATATTGATCGCACCACGCACCAACAAAAGTTCCTGGTGGCCCTGGCCAAAGAGATGCTGCAGCCCAGCACTATTCTCAAGCTGCCGGCACTGGTTCCGGAAGTAAATAAGTATGTTAAAACCAACCTGAGCGTCAGCGATATGATGACCCTGGCTTCAGCCGGCAAAAAATTGGAAAACGGTAATATTGTGGCCCAGACCCTGCCGGGGCGCCCCATAGATATTAACGGGGGCAGCTACTGGGGAGTAGATCCGGATGAAGCTAAGCAGATGGTGGCCAATCTTTTCAATGGGGAGACAGTAACCAACGTTGTCCTGACCAGCCCGTTGAGCGGCCTACCAGTATCGACGGAATCCTCCAGCAAGGGCAAGGATGCCCAACCTGAGGATGAGGAGCCTGAGGATGAGGAGCCTGAGGATGAGGAAACCTCGTCAAGCACTCAGCAGCCATCTTCTACAACCCAAAATCAAAGCGAGGATAAGCAGACACCGGCCAAGACTGGGCAGGGGACTAAAAGCGGCGCCACCAGCCCTTCCGGTTCAAAGGGTACGGTTACGATCACCCCGGTGGACGATGATTCGGAAAAGGGAACAACTTCAGATAGAACTGGGAGCAGCGGCGACACCCAAACAGGTACCGGAACGGGCAAGACCGGCCAGAGCGATGCTTCACAGGACGATACTTCCCAGGACGGTACTAACCAGGGCATCCCGGGAATAATTAAACCCAGCAGTCCAGGTCAAACGTAAGCATTGGAAAGAGACCAAGAGATAGGGTTTGGTTAGAGCAGATATTGCCATTATTGATGAAGAGATGGGTTGGCGTTAGTAGAAGTTGCAACAACAAAAGATGATTAAAAAAGCTGCCATGGTGTGATGACCAGGCGGCTTTTTCGTTTACTCAACCGGTGGTGTCTCTTGCTCCTCTAGGTAGGGCAGCGCAGCGGTCATACCCATAAGCAGCCAGAAGTAGACGGTCATCATCGGGACTTCAAAGATGTTCTCCACCCCGTTATGCAGTAGGACCCCCAGCAGGCCGGAAATCAGCCCTACGGCAAGCCCCTTCAGGTAGGTGTCGGTGAGCCTCCGGTAAGAGTTCATGGCGCACCTGATGCCGCTTATGAGAAGCCAGAGCAGGGCGGCAATGCCCAGTAGGCCTGATTCAGCAGCTGTTTTGAGATAAAAGTTATCCACGTAATTACTGCTGGGAATATGACGCGCCGCCACCGCTCCGCCAAAACGGCCAAATCCTTCACCAACCAGCGGGTAGTTTTGCAGCTTATCTAGAGCCATGTTCCAGCGGGCTACACGTCCCGCCCTGGCGCTGCTGAGCAGGTAAGCCGGGGAGAGCATGTAGCCGATGCGGGAGGCGATACCAGGGATAACCTTTGGCGCTGTGTAGGCTGCTGCCGCTAGGGCCAGCAGGATGCGCCAGTTGTAAAGCAGACCGTAAATAGCCAGGGCGCCGGCCATAGCCAGCCAGGCCCCACGGGAATAAGTAAAGAGGAGGCTCAACACCATCGGCGCCAGGCAAAGAGTGTAAAAGTATTTCAGCAGCCTACCTCTGGCAGACAGAACCTGGCTCAACGTGATGGGGATGAGCAGCACCAGGAAGCTGCCCAGGACATTGGGGCTGCCGACGATGGAAAAGACCCTGGTCCTGACGCTTTCTGTGCTGTCCAGCCAGGTTTCGGGTATCGCCACCCCGATAATGTACTGGTAGACCCCGTGCAGCGCCACCAGTGTGCCAAGCAGTACCAGCAAGTTCACTAGCGCCCGGACCTGCCTCTTGTTAAGCGTTAAGTTGCTGGCCACGAAGAACCAGAGTAGATACTCGACATAAACCCGCACTCCTTCCACGGCTATCCCGAGCTGGGGAGAACGGACTAGGAAAAGGAATACCGCTACCGCCAGGTATAGCATTATGGGTAAATCCAGCGGGGTAAGACGGTAGGTCAGCTTTCCCCGCAAGGCCATCTGTACCGGCCAGGCCAGGAAAGCGACAACGAGCAGCAGCTCATCCCAGTAGCTTGCCAAAGGAGAGGTCGTTCCAAGTGACTCGCGCAATGCGTAGTCAACCAGAATATAAGAAAAGACCAGCCACAGTAGCGTCTCTACACGGATGCCGGCCAGGCTGCGCAAGGCCAGACTGTTATTTAACACGGGAGGAAGTTTAATTTTAAAAAACAGGCTTTCTGACAGGCCGCGCCTGATTGCTTCACCGGCTATCTCCAGAGGATGCCCCAAAGTCCTGGCAGCGGCAGAGGACGTCCGTCCCAGCAGTGAAAGGCGTGCCGCTTCCTGACGACTGTAGGCGGGAGTGCCGTTGGCCCACCCGTAAAGTGCGCTCTGCTGCCATGCCCGCAGTGTCCCGGCGGTCAAGCGGCCAATCAAACTCTCCTGCCATATCTGTGCTTTGGCCACAAGAATCCTCCTTAAACAATAATCCTTATTATTATAAAGCAAAGCACGAGGGAAATCCAGAAGGATTAGGGGGCTGGGTTCTTGTGGAAAGGCCTTTTAATTGATAGAATGGGAAAAGCAAAGCAAGGGAGCTATTTTTTGTGGGTTTGATAAAGGTTGTCCAAATTATCGGCGGTGGTGAATTCGGTGGCGCCGAAAGACATATTATTAATCTGGCTGGAGCCCTTAATCCGCAAATGGTGGAGGTCACTGTTTGCTGTCTCTTTAGTGAGCCCTTTGTAGGGATTGCCGCTAAAGCGGGGATAAATGCCTTTAACTTGACCATGAGAAACAGGACGGATTTGAGTGTAGTTGGCAAGCTGGCTTCTATCATACGTGAAAACAATTTTGATATCGTCCACACCCATGGTGTTAGAGCCAACCTGCTGGGCCGGCTGGCCGCCCGCCAGGTCAATAGGAAACCGGTGGTGACGACTGTGCACAGCCTTTTGGAAAGGGATTATCCGGGTTTCTTCAGGAGACAGCTCAACAGCATTACCGAGTGGGCTACGCGGGGCTGGACCGACTATTTTATAGCGGTTTCCCAGGGTCTTAAGGCAAAACTGGTTTCAAGCGGTGTTCCGCAAGACTGGGTCACGGTGATCTATAACGGCATTGTCATAGAAGATTTTAGCCCTTCTGCGGAACGAGGCGCCCAGCGGGCGCTGCTCGGCTATGGTCCCGCTGTGCCGCTGGTGGGTATTGTGGCGCGCCTGCATCCCGTTAAAGGGCACCAATATTTTTTAGAGGCGGCCCAGCTTGTCCTGGAACAGCGTCCCGAGGTCCGCTTTGTAGTAGTAGGCGATGGTCCCCAGCGGCAGGTCCTGGAGGAGATGGCCGGACGGCTTGGCATAGCAGGCCAGGTCACCTTTACCGGGTTTGTATCGGAGGTACGTTCTCTGATGGCTGATTTGGACCTGCTGGTGATATCGTCGCTATGGGAGGGCTTCGGCCTGACCGCTGTTGAGGCTATGGCGATGGGTTTACCGGTAATTTCAACCGAAGTCGGCGGGCTGCCTGAGGTGGTATTGCACGGGGAAACCGGCCTTCTTGTGCCACCTGCCAATTCGGCTGTCCTGGCCAAAGGAATAATTTGGATGTTGGAACACCCGGAGGCGACAGCAGAAATGACTAAAAGGGCAAGTCAAGTCGTATGTGAAAAATTCACAGCACAGGTCATGGCACGCCGTACAGAGGAATTGTACCGCAAAGTGTTGGGGTGCGAGAGGTGAAGGGTGAAACTATTATCTGTCTCTCAGCTGCCAATTGGGAAGGGATGTGGGCCCGGGCCCAACAGTTTATGTCTATCTTTGCCAGCCAGGGCAACCGGGTGCTTTACGTTGACCCCCCCATCACTTATCTCTCGCCCCTGAAGAATCCTGAACTTCGCAAACAGGTCCATGGCCGTGTACGCAGGGTTGATGACCAGATCTGGGTTTACAGCCCCCCAGTGATATTGCCGTTTGGCAACATCTACCGTATAGTAAATCGCTTCAACCAGCGGATACTAGCCGCTGGTCTAAAAAGAGTTTGCCGTGAACTGGGGTGGCAGCCCACCATATACTGGACCTATCTGCCAAACACAGTGGATCTGTCGCTGACACGGGACCTACTGTTGGTATACGACTGCGCGGATGAACACACTGCCTTTCCCGGGCTCATTAAGAAAGAAACCGTGGCGGGCATGGAAAGGGCTCTGTTTGGCCGGGCCGGCGTGACGCTAACCAGCG
>JAQVOH010000131.1 GCA_028702695.1 Desulfotomaculaceae bacterium | reverse complement strand
ATGTCGCAACAACCAAAAATGCCCCGCAGTTGGCGGTCGGAGACCAAGCCCCATAAGTTTTGCCCAGGATGCGGACACGGAATTATTTTAAAATTTCTCGGCGAGGCTATCGATGAACTGGAAATCCAGGACAAAGTGATCTTCGGCTGCGATATTGGATGTTCACTACTTTCCTGGGATTTCTTCAACCTGGACTCGGTCCAGACCCACCACGGGCGGACCATCCCGGTTATGACCGGTATCAAACGGGCCAGACCGGAACTGATCTGCATTGCATATATGGGTGACGGTGGTGGTTATTCCATCGGCGCTCAGCATATGGTTGCAGCGGCCGCTCGCAATGAAAAAATCACGGTAATCCTGGCCAATAACACCCAGTATGCCATGACCGGGGGACAGATGGCCCCCACCACCTTGCCAGGCCAGAAAACCGAAACGTCACCTTACGGGCGGGATCCTGAAGTTACCGGTTATCCCCTGCAGGGGCCGGAGATGGTAACGGCCATTACACCAGACGGAGCTTACGTAGCCAGGAGCAGCATTGGTAATCTGAGGCAGCTAAAGGAAGCTTTAAAAAAAGCGCTGGAAAATCAAATCAACGGTAGCGGCTTTTCCTTCGTAGAAGCTCTTTCGTCCTGTCCCACCAACTGGCGTACCAATGCTAAGGATACCTGGAGTTTCGTCGAAAATGAAATGTCTAAGCACTTTAAAGTGGGGGCGATTAAGGAGCCGGGAGCCGTGCAGGGGGAGGTGGGCTAATGGCCAGGATAACCAAATTGGTACTTGCTGGTGAGGGGGGCCAGGGGGTCCAGTCAGTTGCCGAAATTATCGCGGAAGCTGCCAATGAAGACGGTAAACAAGCTCTCTATATCCCTAGCTTCGGAGTGGAGCAACGGGGTGGCATATCGGTGGCCTTTGTCCAAATCAGTGATAAGCAGATAGGTTCCCCCAAGTTTCAAACCGGCGATATCGTAGTGGCTTTAAGCGAACGGGCGGTGCATCGCACCATCCAGTATGTAGGTCCTAAAACCGTTTTTGTTTATGAAAGCAGTACCCAAATCAAAGACGAAGACCTGCCCACGAACGCCGCCAGGGTGCTGCCCATCCCGGCTATAGAAGTTGCCAAGCAGGAGCTGCACCCACGTGTTTTCAACATTTTGATCATGGGCGCGGTGGTGGGAGCAACCGGGGTGATTTCCCTGGAACGGATTAAGGAGGCCGTTGAAAGAAAACTAGGTTACAAGTTTGAAAAACAGCCTGAACTGAGGGAGTTAAATTTCAGAGCCCTGGAACGGGGTATGAAATTGGTTAGCAATGCTTAAGGAGGAGCCAATAATGACTCTGGAATTCAATTCGAAAACACAGGAACTTACAAAAGGAGATTTCACCCTTTTCCCGGGCCTCTGTAAGGGTTGCGGGCTATGCATAGAAAAGTGTCCCCAAAAATGTCTGAACTGGTCCAGCGTATTAGGAGTTTACGGAACGCCAACTATTGAGGCGGGGGATGAGTGTATCGCCTGTGGTATCTGCCAGGAGGTATGCCCTGATTGTGCTATAAGTATAGAGAAAAGGAAAAAACAGCCTCTCACCAAATAACCGTACCTCTCATATTTTATATGAAAGGTGATTAAGAGCGGGGGGTGAAAGAAAGTGGCAGTTGCATCTCCTACATGTATAATATGCCTGCATACCCAGTTTAATGAATACAAGGGACTCCTGATTAAGGGACGCCACATTTGCCACAAGTGTGAGCGTAGGATCATTGTCCTTAACAGTGACGATCCAGACTATGACTACTACAAGTGGGGATTGAAAAAAATTTGGGACTGTCCAACCAATGCCTGAGCTTGGACCAGTGCCTGTTTTTTTTGGGCCAGGCGGATGCGCCTGTGCGCCAGTTCTAGGTCCTGCTTAATCATGTACAAGGTGGAGGGCCTGATACCGGTCTTTACAGCGATATCCTGATCTGTAAAGCCACTTTTCCAGGCCCTGATCAGTTTTTTAACATCGGTGCCATATTTTTTGGACAGAATCTTTTCATCTACCTTCCAGGACTGTTCTTCTGCCACCCTGTATCACTCCTTTACGTATATTAATGCTTTTCTTATTGTGACCATGCGGTCTGTTATCTATAAGGTTAAACTAATGGCAAAATTGCAGGATGACGTTGGTAGCAATGCAATTTTATGATATAATTAAAGATTAGTAAAACTTGTATTGAATTTTTTTTATTTTAACTATTTTACCGGAGGTAATTTTGTCTGAAAGGCAAGGACAGGCTCCTCTTTTTGAGGCGCTTTGCAGGCATACTGAAAAAAATACGGCCAATCTTCATATACCTGGACACCGGCAGGGCCAGAGCATTCCGGAAGGCCTGCTGTCCCTCGGCAATAGAGACCTTTTCTCCCTTGATCTGACTGAACTGCCTGGATTGGATGACCTGCACAACCCGAGTGGGCCCATCCACCTGGCCCAGGAACTGGCTGCCAACCTTTACGGAGCAGACCGCAGTTTCTTCTTGGTTAACGGTACAAGCACCGGTATTCATGCCCTGCTTATTGCAACTGTTGGTCAGGGGCAGGTCATTGTACCGAGAAATGCCCACCGCTCAGTCCTGGGCGGTCTGGTTCTGGCCGGCGCCGACCCGGTTTACGTCATACCGGAACTTATACCTGAATTTGGGCTGGACTGCGGTGTTACACCTGCCACCGTCCGGGTGGCGTTGGAAGATAACCCGGCAGCTGCTGCCATCATGGCGGTAAGTCCAAATTATTACGGAGTCATCGGTGATTTGCCAGGCTATGTCGAAGCTGCCCATCGGGTAGACAAGCCTCTCCTGGTAGATGAGGCGCATGGCGCCCACCTGCGCTTTCACCCGGCTTTGCCGGAGGATGCCATGGCGTGTGGCGCGGACGCTGCTGTCCAGAGCACCCACAAGCTGGGTGGATCCCTTACCCAAAGTTCAGTCCTGCACCTCCAGGGGACATGCATTGATCAGCATGACGTAGCGGCTGCCTTGCGTCTGCTGCAAACCACCAGCCCTTCCTACCTGCTCATGGTTTCTCTTGATTTGGCCCGCCGGCAGCTGGCGCTGCGTGGGAAAGGATTGCTGGACCAAGCCCTGGAACTGGCCTATAGATTGCGGGAGCAGCTGTCTATGATCGACGGTGTGAGTGTTTTATCCCCGGAACATCTGCCCATGGGCGCACGCTTGGATCCGACCAGGTTGGTGATTTCAGTGCGAAAGCTGGGGTTATCCGGCTACCAGGTGCAGCAACTGCTGGCAGAACGTTACCGTGTTTACATTGAAATGGCTGATTCTGCCCATGTCGTGGCTATTGTCTCAATTGGTTCCGTCCGAGCTGACTGTGAAGAACTGGCTCGCGCTATGGAGGACATCGCCGCCAGGGAGCGCAAGACGGAATCTATCTTGCTCATTGCCCCGCCGGACAATTTTACTGTGCTGATGAAACCACGCGAGGCCTGGTTTGCTAAAGTTCACCAGATACCTCTTGTTGAAGCCAGCGGAAGGATCTCTGCCGAGACGATCGCAGTGTACCCGCCCGGCATTCCGGCTGTAAACCCGGGTGAAGAAATTACCGTGGATGTTATCAACTATCTGATAGCAGTTAGAAAAATAGGACTGCCCTGCCAGGGCCCGTCCGATCCCACGCTAAAAACAATCACGGTTGTGGTAGAATAGCTATAAAGAAATACAGGTGTCCGGTTATCCAGATTTCCGATGTCTGACGTCTGACAACCGACTGCTAATAGGGAGCCTTTTACATGAATGGAAAGTTTTTAGTTTTTGAAGGTATCGACGGCTCCGGCAAAACCACCCAGCTCAAGCTATTGGGTGATAAACTCTCCACCCGGGGTTACCCGGTGCTGTACACCAGGGAACCGGGGGGGACAAGAATTGGGGAGACTGTCCGCGAGCTGCTACTCGACCCACAGCATAGCGAACTGGTTCCCGTCGCCGAAGCCCTCCTGTATGCCGCCGCCCGTGCCCAGCACGTGGCACAGGTGATCATGCCCGCCTTGCAGGCAGGGAATATAGTGCTGTGCGACCGCTTTCTCGACTCCAGTCTGGCCTACCAGGGCTTTGGGAGGGGTTTAGACGTTGGACAGTTAGAAAGACTAAACGAGGCGGCAACGGCCGGGCTGAAGCCTGACCTGGTGCTGCTCTTGGATTTTCTTTGTGACACCGGTATGAATAGAATTGCGAGAGCAGGCCGACGGGTCGACCGTATAGAGCAGGAGGACCGTGCTTTTTACAGTAAAGTTCGGTCCGGTTACCTGACGCTGGCCGGGCGTGACCCCAGCCGTTACCGGGTCATTGACGCCAACCGTGCCATAGAACAGATCCATTACGATATCATCGGGGTTGTGGAGGAAATTTTGGAATGAGGTTTCTACGGGAGATAGCCAGTCATCAACAGATAATCCAAACCCTGATGAACGCTGTTACCAGCGACCACGTGGTTCATGCCTACCTCTTTGCCGGCCCCGCAGGGGTTGGCAAGGAAACAACGGCTTGGGCTTTTGCCCGGGCGTTGCTCTGCATGCAGCCAGTGGCTGGTGACGCCTGTGGAATCTGCCGTGCCTGCCGGCAGGTGGAGAGCCATAACCATCCTGACCTTTTTACATTGCAGCCCACAGGAGCATCCATCAAGATTGAACAGGTGCGCGGCATGTTGCGCCGGATCCCCTACAGGTCCTACCAGGGTGGCCGTAAGGTATTTTTAATTCATCAGGCCGAGTTAATGACTGCAGATGCCTCCAATTGCCTGCTGAAGACACTGGAGGAGCCTCCTGGGGATACAATCATAATCCTGATTTCAGACCAGCCACAATCCCTTCTACCAACCATTTTGTCCCGATGCCAGCAGTGCTCCTTCAAAAGCATACCCCTGCCGGAACTGATCGGAGGGCTGGTTGCCCTGCACGGTCTGGATCCGGTTGAGGCGGGCCTAACTGCTGCGATGGCTGACGGCAGTATGGGTAAAGCGCTGGCTTACGTCGCCGGGACATTCCAGGCGGAGCGCAGCCTCGCTATCCGTCTGGCGCATGATCTGACCGGGTCCGGTCCCCTGGAGGCGCTGATGATGGCGGGTCAACTTGCCGAACAAAAAGAAAAAGTCGGTGCTATCCTGGAAATTTTAAAATGCTGGTACCGTGACCTTTTGGTCTTTGCATTAACCGGGGAGGCCGGAATTTTATATCATTTAGACCAGATTGACGCCGTAGAAAAGGAGGCGGGACGCTTTGAAACCGGACGTCTGTTGGTAATACTAGAAGAGATAGAAACCACTAGGAAAAAAATTGAGGCCAACGCCAATACCAGACTGGCCTTAGAGATACTATTTTTGCATCTGGCGAAAGGAACGGGCTACCGGGCTTATAAACCGGGAGTAGAGGAGGAATCATTTAAGTGGATTTAACCGTAGTCGGTATTCGCTTTAAAAAGGCCGGTAAGATATACTATTTTGACCCCGGCGACCTCCCGCTAACCATGGGAGAAGGGGTAATTGTGGAAACTGCCAGAGGTGTCGAGTACGGGGACGTGGTGGCAGGACCTTTGCAAGTTAATGAGGATGAAGTGGTGGCTCCGCTCAAAATGGTAATCCGTAAGGCTACCGGTGAGGATTACCAGCAACTTGCCGCTAATAAAGAAAAAGAAAGCAGGGCTTTCCAGGTGGGCCTGGAAAAGATTGCAGTTCATAAGCTACCTATGAAACTGGTGGGGGTTGAGCAGACCTTTGACGGAAATAAAATCATTTTTTATTTCACCGCTGAAGGAAGAATTGATTTCCGTGAACTGGTCAAGGACCTGGCTGCGGTGTTCAGGACCAGGATTGAACTCAGGCAGATTGGGGTTCGGGACGAAGCCAAAATGGTGGGTGGGCTTGGTTGCTGTGGTCGTGAACTCTGCTGTGCCACCTGGCTTTCCGACTTTGCTTCCGTTTCCATCAGGATGGCCAAGGAGCAAAATCTCTCCCTTAATCCCACCAAGATTTCCGGTATCTGTGGCAGGCTTATGTGCTGCCTGAAATACGAAAATGAGTCTTACGAACATG
>JAQVOH010000130.1 GCA_028702695.1 Desulfotomaculaceae bacterium | reverse complement strand
CCGCCTGACGTACCAAATGGGCAGCGGCTCAATGTCCTTCTACTGGGCATTGATGCCCGTAATGGTGAAACGCTGGCCCGGACCGACACCATGATCCTGGCCAGCGTGGACACCAAAAGCAAGCAGATGTCCCTGCTTTCCATCCCGCGGGATACCAGAGTCAATATCCCCAATCACGGCTGGGATAAAATAAACTGTGCAGCGGAACTGGGTGGGCCGGAGACGTCTATGAAGGTGGTTTCGGATCTTTTGGGGATACCGGTCAAGTATTATGTCCAGGCCAATTTCAACGGCTTTAAGAATATTGTGGACGTGCTCGGCGGAGTTACTCTCGATGTTGATCAAGACATGAACCACGAGGACGAAACTGATGGCGGAGTTTACGAAATCAACCTGAAAAAGGGCGTCCAGCGTCTGGATGGGGATAAGGCGTTGCAGTATGTTCGCTTCCGGGATTATCTAACGGGTGACATTGAACGGACCGCGCACCAGCAGAAGTTTCTGGTAACCCTGGCCAAAGAGATGCTGCAGCCCGGCACGATTCTTAAATTGCCGTCGCTGGTTACGGAAATAAACAAGTATGTGAAAACAAACCTGAGCGTCAGTGATATGGTGACCCTGGCTTCAGTCGGCAAGAAATTGGAAGACGGTAATATTGTAGCCCAGACCCTGCCGGGTCAGACATTGGATATTGACGGGGGCAGTTACTGGGGAGTTGACCCGGCTGAAGCGAAGCAGATGGTAGCCAAGCTCTTTAACGGGGAGACAGTGACCAATGTCGTACTGACCAGTCCGTTGAACGGCCAACCTGTAAGCACCGGGTCTTCCAGCCAGGCTGACCAGAGTGAGGATAAGGAAACCTCCCCACCTACTCAACAATCTTCTGCAACCCAGCAGAACCAAAGCGGGCCCAAGCAGATACCGTCCAAACCGGGGCAGGGGACTAAAAGCGTCACCTCCGGCACTTATTCCGGTTCAAATGGTACGGTGATCATCACGCCGGTTGATGGGACAGGGACGGGTACAACTATGGGTAAAACAGGGGGTAGCGGTGCCCAGGCGGGTACCGGTACGGATAAGACCGGTCAGGATACTACCCAGGACAACAACGAAGGATATAACCCCGGGATTCCAGGGACAACAAAAACCGGCTCAGGGAAGACGTAATAGAGAATATGTAGGGAAGTTTTCAAAACAGACAGGAAAGAAGCCGCCTCAAAAACTAATACACCCTGTAATTTGAACAAGCAGCAACTCTTCCGCATGTAATCTAATATGCCAGACGGGGAGTTCAAGATTGCACAGCTGATTGGCAAAACATTGAGTCAAATATCGGGTGTCGGCGACCAGTGGTTGTTCCTGCGGATACAAGCCATGCTGCAATCAGTAATTGGAAGCCTATAATATTTGATAGGTCTCATATTCAGTTTAATTCCAGGGAATATTATCGTAGGAATTAAATTGAGATAAAGGAGAACTATGAAATGGATGAACCAAATATAAAAACATTAAATGAGCTGTTACAAGGGGAGCACATGGCCATAGAAAGCTATGAAAATGTATTGCCTACAATTGAGGACCAACAAACAAAAGAAGAAATCAATAGGATTTTGACGGATCACAAACGGCATGCAGTAGAAATTACAGATCGTATTATAAATTTAGGTGGCATACCAAAGGAGTCTACAGGTGTGGCGGGTATTATGTCACAGATGAAGTTAAAAGCTGAAGGTGTTTTTAAAAGTGATGAACTCATGTTAAAAAAACTCAATGATGGGGAAGACCAAGGTATTGCAATGGTAGAAAAAATCATTGAAGGAGATTTGGATGCCACCAGTCTGCAAATGGTTCATAATATTTTAGACACCGATTATGATCATTTGGAAAAATTACAGCATATGATTAATTCACAAAGTTAATTAAGCTAATGAGCGAAAACACCAATTCCTCGGCGATCAGTGGCATAATTTTGTATGCTCAATGTCTCTATATGGACTTAATCGCTTGTTCAAGCGTTTCAACGACATAATCAATTTTGTCTATTGAAAGGTTGTTGAAAAAAGGAAGTGCCAGGGTGTGGTTTGCTTCATGTTCACAAATTGGAAAATCACCTTCGCGGTAATCAAATAAATCCCTGTATAAAGGCTGCAGGTGGAGTGGCTGGAAATAAGGCCGGCAGTCAACACCGCGCTCCTGCATGAAATGCATGATACGGTTGCGGTCAATACCTTCGGAGAACCGGACCACATATACGAACCAGCTCATCTGCACGCCCGGCGCGACATAAGGGAGAATCACGCCATCGACAGGGCTGAGCCTGGCATCGTATGCTGAAGCAACCCTGCGGCGTTTTTCCAGGATCTCATCTAATCGTTCCATTTGGGCGACACCCAGCGCCGCATTCAATTCAGACATGCGGTAGTTGTAGCCCAGGATTTGATGTTCAAGCCACGCGCCTGAGCTGCCCCGTCCCTGGTTGCGCATGCTCCTGCACAGGGAAGCGATCCTCTCGTCACCTGTAGCAATGACACCACCTTCGCCGGTGGTTATTTGTTTATTGGGGTAAAATGCAAAAACTGATACGTCCCCTTCGCTGCCGGCCAACCTATCTTGGTAACGCGCGCCCAGCGCCTCACAAGCGTCTTCAATCACTGCTAAACCATATTTCCCGGCCATTTTCAAAATCTTGTCCATTTCTACGGGGTGGCCAAAGACATGGACCGGTAAGATGGCTTTAGTCCTCTTCGTTATTTTTTCTTCTATTAAATTCACGTCCAGGTTAAGGGTCAGTGGATCTATGTCGACGAAGACCGGGATCGCCTGTTCATAAAGCAGGCAGTTGCTGGAGGCTACAAAACTAAAGGGGGTAGTGATTACTTCGTCACCCTTACCGATACCCAGAGCGCGTACACACAGGTGCAGGCCGCTGGTGCCGCTGTTTACCGCCACCGCATTTTTAACTCCGAGATAATCCGCCACAAGGCTTTCAAATTTTTCTACCATAGGCCCCATGCTCAGAGTGCGCCCACTTATGACGCTTGTAACCATGTCAATTTCCTTAGAAGTTATATCCGGGGAAGATAGATGAACATTCATTGGCATCCCTCTTTGAAAATTAGTTCCAAAACATTATTACAGTAACCTATGCCCTATTGCTTCGAAATGTTAAACAACCAAAAATTTACATGATTTAGGTGATTTGTTTATCGCTTGTTCGTCACCATCTAGAATAGGTTGAATAACCTAAAACCAGAGGTTAAATATCACACGCATGGGGTTGTCTTATTTGAAGAAAATCAGGTTTGCGCTGGCCGGTTGCGGCCATATCGCCAAGAAGCATGCAGAAGCTATTAAAGCTATTGAGGACGCCGAGCTGGTCGCTGTGTGTGACAGTGAACCTGTAGCGCTAAAGACCTTTGTCTCAAAATATGGGATTAAGGGGTACGGCCTTTACCAGGAGCTTTTGCAAGACAGGGAGGTTGATGTCGTCACCATCTGCGCGCCCAGCGGCCTTCACGCAGCAATGGGCATCGCTGCGGCAAGGGCGGGAAAAAACGTCCTGGTTGAAAAGCCTGTGGCCATCACCCTTGAGGAAGCCGATGCGTTGATTGAAAACTGCGAAAGAGCAGGAGTAGTACTCGGAGTTGTGCACCAGAACAGGTTCAAACCGGCGATCACTCAGCTTAAAAGCACGGTTGAAAGGGGAGGTTTCGGCAAAATAACCCATGCCAATGCCACGGTCAGGTGGAATAGAAACCCAAATTATTATACATTAAGGCCTTGGGGTCGTTTAAAGAACATGGGTGGGGGGGCGTTAATGAATCAGGCCATCCATAATATTGACCTATTACAGTGGATGATGGGAAAAGTAGTATCCGTCTTTGGCTACACCTCTTCCAGCCTTGGCTTGACTGAAGCCGAGGATACAGGTACCGCTGTACTGAAATTTGAAAACGGGGCACTGGGTGTGATCGAGGCATCTACCGCGATATATCCGCAAAATCTTGAGGAAACGCTAAGCATCTTTGGTGAAAAAGGCACTGCCATTATCGGCGGCACCAGTATTGGTGAAATTAAAAAGTGGGTGTTCAGCGATCAAGAACTATCCGTCGCCAGTATAGCAAACCAGGCTTCAACGGGCAGTGAACCCCTGCATCAGTGCTGCGTCAGGGACATGGTAAGAGCAGTACGCTGCCGGGAGAAACCTTTAGTAGACGGAAAAGAGGGCAGGAAGGTTCTGGAGATTATTTCGGCCATCTACCAGTCTGGTGTTTCCGGCCAGGAAATCGTGCTGACACCCCTTGAACAGTAGTGATGTAGAAATGAAAGCGAAAGACTTTCGCCTACTACGAACACTTCGCAAGCTGTGTTTAATGCTTTTGGATGTCGCACTTATCAATATGGCAACTGTGGTGGCCATTATTCTTATCGCTCAAGTGAGCTGCCTCGACAGGTATGGAAGTTTTGCGATGACATTGTCAACATTAGCCCTTTTCGCTTTTTATAGCTGCGGCCTGCACAAACGCATTTGGGCCTATTTTGGCCCTGCTGAATTGTTGGTTATATTGAAGGCCGTAACGGCTATCTTTATTTGCCAGCTTGCCCTCAACATACTTCTTTTTGCGAACTACCTTCCCCCGGGTGTGTTTTTGCTGGGCTGGATGATGGCCTTGTTTTTGATAACCGGGTCAAGGTTATTCTGGAGAATATTGCGGAGCTTCAAGCGGTTAAAACAGTCCAGCCGGCAGCAAAAACCGGTGCTAATTGTGGGCGCCGGTGGAGCCGGGGCAACGGTGGCCAGAGCCATCCAGGAAAACGATACCGGTGTGGCTCCGGTGGGCTTCATTGATGACAGTGCTGAAAAACAAAATATGAAACTCTATAATTTACCCGTGCTCGGGAAACGCGAAGACCTACCTGCAGTAGTTGAAAAATACGGGGTAAAAGAAATTATCATTGCCATACCAACCGCTTCCAGTAAAACTCTTAGGGAGTTGGTCGGCTTTAGCCGTCTCACGCCGGCCAGGCTGAAGATCACACCCAGTGTAATCAATTTTATTAATGGTGTCATGGACTTGAGTCAAATCAAGGATGTGGAATATGAAGATTTGCTCCATCGCGAGCCGGTTAAAGTAAATTTGGATGATATTGCGAGTTATTTGGATCGGCGAGTGGTACTGGTTACCGGCGCGGGAGGTTCCATTGGGTCTGAACTCTGCCGTCAGTTGGCATCCTTTGGACCTTCTTTGATTATCCTGTTAGGCCGCGGTGAAAACAGCATTTATGAAATCAACATGGACCTCGCCAACCATTATCCTACGGCCAACAGGGTTGTGGAAATTGCGGATATAAGGGACCGGTATAGAGTTGAAGACATTTTCTCTCGCTACCGGCCGGACGTTGTCTTTCATGCTGCAGCTCATAAACATGTGCCTCTCATAGAAAAAAGTCCATATGAGGCCTTCATAAATAATGTCATGGGAACCCTGAATGTAGCACGGGCGGCGGATGCTTATAAAGCAAAAGTATTTGTGCTAATTTCAACTGATAAAGCGGTTAACCCGCAAAGTGTTATGGGCGCCACCAAAAGAGTGGCTGAAATGATCATACAGAAAATGAATGAAGAATCCCGTACCGTGTTTGCCGCGGTTCGCTTTGGCAATGTCCTGGGCAGCAGGGGCAGTGTGGTCCATCTTTTTAAAAAGCAGATTGCCGCCGGCGGACCCGTTACAGTTACTGACCCAAACATGGTGAGGTACTTTATGACCATTCCGGAAGCTGTTCAGTTGGTTATTCAGGCTGGGGCGATGGCCAGGGGCGGAGAAATATTCATTTTGGATATGGGAGAACCAGTAAAAATAGCAGACCTGGCCAGAGATATGATCATATTATCCGGTTATAAGCCGGACGTGGATATACCAATCACTTATACCGGGGTCAGGCCAGGCGAGAAACTCTTTGAGGAGCTCTTTACGGAGGGGGAGCGGGTCAATACAACTGTCCATGAAAGAATAATGGTAACTGGCTCAAGGTATCTTGAAGCGGATAGCTTAAATGAGCTTATCTCACAAAAGTATCCTT
>JAQVOH010000129.1 GCA_028702695.1 Desulfotomaculaceae bacterium | reverse complement strand
TTTCTGGTGTGGGAACGGCAGGAAAAAAATTGAAAATTTTTATATGCGTTTGATTTATTAGATCATTTGGCTATTTTGTCATTCCCGTCTTGTGACCTTTAGGTTACGGAGGCGGGAATCCAGTATAAAAGTTGTCATACCGGCGTAGGCCGGTATCCAGATAGCTCCGGATCAATGCCGGGACAAAAGAAAAAGAATTTTTGTAAAAGCGGCCCAAAGAAAGCAATGCTGCCCTACCCTATGCGTTATGGCCACCAAAATGTAACTCACGGGGCGGAGCTGAATCAAACGCAAATCATAATATGAGACCTGGTTTATTCTTGAGTGATCGATTTTTGGGGTAATTTTTTTGAAATGCGAATGCAGCAAATTACCAGGCGACCCTTTATCCGTAACGTTTTTACCGTTGCTTCCGGTACGGCTGTTGCCCAAGCGGTGGGCATGGCCTTTGCACCATTCATCACCCGCCTGTACGGGCCGGAAGCATTCGGATTGCAGGGGCTTTTTGTATCAGTGGTCAGCTTGCTTTCCATAATCGCGGCTCTAGGGTATCCGACAGCGATAGTCCTGCCTAAGAGCGATGCGGATGCGCTGGGGTTGGCAAAGCTCTCCATTGCTATCGGCTTTCTTACTGCCCTGTTTACCACGGTCGCCCTGGTATTCTTCGGGGTCGATTTGCTCAAGCTACTCAACGCTGAAGCGATCTCATCTTTTCTGTTCCTTATACCTTTTGCCATGGTCATTTGGGTTCTCAGCAGCGTTCTTTCTCAATGGCTTATTCGCAAGAAAGCCTACCAACTCACATCTAGGTTCTCAGTGTTCACTACATTGCTGCTCAATTCGGCCAAGACTGCTATGGGTGTGCTTGCTCCATCCGCCCTGGTGCTGATCGTCACCAATGTTGCCGGGTCTCTCATCGGGACAGTCTTGACCTTTTTCGGATGGAAAAGGTTTGTGAAAGAACGTGGCGAAGAGCAGGAAGCAACAGCGCCACCTGCCACCTTCCTCCAGCTCGCAACACGGCATAAGGACTTTCCTTTACTTCGGACGCCGCAAAACCTGATCAATGCCTTTTCCCAGAACTTGCCGGTCCTGCTACTGGCCTCGTATTTCGGTGCTAGCGCATCCGGACAATATACCATTGCCCTATCAGTTCTGGCACTTCCGGCCAACCTGATAGGCGCTTCCGTTATGGCTGTATTTTATCCACGCATCACCGAAGCGATTCATAACGGCGAAAATGCTAGGTCGCTCATTGTCCGGGCAACTATAGGCATGGCTGTGATCGGAGCGTTGCCGTACCTGCTGGTCATGGTTGCCGGCCCGTTTCTATTCGCCTCGATTTTCGGCCAAGAATGGCGTACTGCAGGGGTGTACGCACAGTGGCTGTCGATCTGGCTTTTTCTGCAATACATAAACAAGCCAGCTGTCTCCGCCATTCCAGCTTTACGCTTGCAAGGCGGGCTCCTGATCTATGAATTCTTCAGCACGGTGACAAAAATCTTTGCGCTGTGGATGGGCTTTTCGATCTATGGCAATGCTGTGGTATCAGTCGCTCTTTTTTCCTTATTCGGCATTGTCGCCTATGTTTGGTTGATACTATGGGTGGTGTACCGCAGCGGTAAGCTACCGGCTGAAAATGCAATCGGATAAACCATGAACGAAAAAAAACAAGTCGATAAAACTCATTATGAGTTTTATCGATATATGAGCAAGGGCCGTTGGGCTAGTCTCTGGCACCAGTTGGATGAGGTCATCCAGCTCAAGCCGTCAAATGTATTGGAGGTTGGCCCCGGGCCGGGAGCCTTCAAGCAAATGGCGATCCTGTTTGGACTCGCGGTGGAGACGATTGATCTAGACCCGGACCTCAAACCCGACCATGTCGGTTCGGCCACGGCACTGCCCTTTGCAGATGCTAGCTATGATGTCGTCTGCGCCTTTCAAATGCTGGAGCACCTGCCCTACGAGATCACGCTGCAGGCCTTTGCGGAGATGGTCCGGGTCAGTCGACGGCATGTGGTTATCAGCCTCCCTGACGCACGGCCGGTGTGGCAATACCGCTTCCATGTGCCGAAATTCGGGACACATGCCCTGCTTTTTCCCCGGCCCATCATGAAACAGCCGGAACATGTTTTCGACGGAGAACATTACTGGGAGATTAACAAGCAGGGGTACGAGCTCGCCCGGGTGACCAACGATTTCTGCAGGGTGTGCCCGCTTGTCAGAACCTACCGGGTGTTTGAAAATCCTTACCACCGTCTATTTGTGTTTAAATGTCAAGGAAAAGAAAAAGGGAGTGGGTACTGAAGATACTGCGCATCGTATCTTTAGAGAATCTTCCTCTGAACCTAGAGAAAGTCGAATGATCAGGAGAAACATCATCAAAAGACAGCCCCAGGAACTTCTTGAAGGAATTCCTGTCGTTGATCTGGGTTTCCAGTTCCAGATCGGAGTCGATTTTAAACCATTGTTGAAGAAGCAGGCATTTCATCAGGAAAATAGGCGGGTAGGCGCTGTTTCCCTCAAAGCTTTTACCGACGGGATAGTTTCTCAAAAGCAGGCTTCGATTCTGGACCAGTCAACGACCCGATTGATTTCTTCCATTCTTTGGATGGCCCTGTTCTTTTCCATGGTGTTAAAAATGGAAATGTCGGTGAAGGTAAGATTGGTTTTCATATTTTTGAAGCCCATGGTTCCTCCAGAAGGTTTAATTTGCAGGAATCATGGCCTAAAAAAGCAGAAATGTTAAGTAAAAAAGCAAATAATATCATATATATAACGTATTTTTTGGGCTGATTAAGGCAAGGGAAATTTCGAGGTAAAGTTGATCAGGGAAATCAAAACTAAATGGGTTGTTCAAAGGTTTCACCAATAATAGCATAACAACCATGTTCCCAATCGTTACCGTAATAATTCCCACAGCGAATCGCCCGCACTATCTGCCACGCGCCGTGAAAAGCGCCTTATCTGGGATGCAACCGAATGAAGTTGAAGTAATCGTTATTCCCAACGGGCTGGATGAATCCTGGAAAGAATCCTTAAAACCATATCGGGACAACCCCTCTGTCCGGGTTATGCAACAAATTCCTGAAGCCAATGCTAATATCGCCCGCAATGCCGGTTTGGCTGCGGCGCGGGGCAATATTGTGCGATTTCTGGATGATGACGATTACCTGATCCCGGAAGGAGCGGTCAAACAGTACAACCTCATGAAAACTTCCGGTGTTGACGTAATATGCGGTGCTATCAACGCTGTCAATACTAATGGGGAAATTTTGCGAACCTTCAAACCTCCCGCATATGATGACTTTTGCGAAGCAATAACATCCCCGCGTGGATTCTGCCTCACCCACGCTTATGTTTATCGAAAGGCGTGTCTTGATGGGGTTACCTGGAATCCTGCAATTAAGAACCGCCAAGACGTTTACTGGCTCTTTGACCTCTGCAAATCGAAGGAGATAAAATGGATTCATACAGATGGAATTGTAGGAGTGTGGCAACATCATTGGGGCTTACGTATTTCAACAGAACAGAATATCGATAATTCAAATCGAAGAACGGCTAGAACATTATTACGGTTGTTCAACACATTTAAAAAAAATAATCGTCTCAGTGAAGGAAGGAGCAAGTCCATTGCAGAAGGTTTGTGGTCCTGCGTGCATGCGGCTTTTATTTTCAATTCGCAGTATTGGACACGAATTGCCAAAGTGGCACGCCGCATTGACCCGCAATCCAAACCTATCCAACCGATTTATAACTGGCCGATGATAAGGCTTATTGATCCGCTAGTCGTTCAGTGGATATTATGGCCAAAAAAACTCTTTTCCCATTTTAGGCGGGGTTGGGCGTTGAAACATAAATCCGAAAGCTTTTGGTAAAATGACATTAATAGTTGATCTTAGTGTCGTCACCATCAATCATAAATATATCGCTCAAGATTGTGACCTCTTATGAAAATAGAACCGACATCGGTGTGTACAATCATATTGGCTTACGGCGCACGCACAGAACAATTAAAGAAAGTGATTGCAGGTGTCTTTGAACAGAAAACAGGTTATGTTCTTGTCGTAGCTAATGCTGTAACTAACAAGACTCATCAAATGCTGGCTGATCTGAAGAATATTTACATCGATCGCCTTGAAATTGTAAAGTCAGACGAAAACCTTGGTTCCGCCGGCGGCTATGCGCTTGGTTTGAGTACAGCAATTAAAAATACTTATGAGTATTTTTGGTTGCTTGATGACGATAATCTTCCTCAAAAAGGTGCAATGGCAGCGTTACTTGATGCTTTTTCCTTTCACCAACAAAGCATAAAGAAGCGAGAACTGGTGTTGTTATCGCATCGTGAATCGCTACCAGAGATCAAGGATATTGCGCAGAAAAGATATGAACCTTCCTTGCCGCTAACTGCATCATTTATAGGTTTCCATATTTTCAACCTCTGTCAAGCGTTTTGCTCGATGTTGTCTCTTAATAATCCTAAAGCCCCGACCGGCCTAAATAATGGAAAAGAAATGATTCGATTATCCTGGGCTCCTTATGGGGGTTTATTCTTTCATAAAGATGCCATAAAGACCTTGGGATTCCCCGATCCTCTTTTTTTCCTTTATGCAGATGATTTTGCCTACACACTTAATTTTACCTTGAAGGGTGGAAACTTGTTATTAGTGCCCAATAGTCGGATCATGGATATAGAACCTGCATGGAATGCGACAGGCGGCAAAACAAGCAATATACACAGGCGGCTGAATGTATTATCATCGGAAAAAACTTATTATGAGGTCCGAAACAGAATCTACATTGGCAGGACAATGTTCCCCGGGCATCGTCTGATGTATTTTTTGAATAAATGGGTTTACCTAACCCTGTTGGGATTGCTTGCCCTCTATTATCGCCGCGGCAAGCGTTTGAAATTGATATTGCGCGCGGTCAGTGATGGGGAACAAGGACGCTTAGGAAAGCGAAATTTCGACAACGAATCATAATGTCCACTGTTTGCGCCATCATTCTTGATTATTTTGGAAGTAGCAAAACTATTGCTTGCTTGACGTCATTGCTGGATCAAGGGCTAGATAGTGTGGTGGTTGTCGACAACTCCGGAGATCGACAAGCAAACATTCAGCTGCAAGAGGCGCTCACTGAATTTCGCCGTCGTGAATTACCCTTCACGATTCATCAGATTGTGAATCCAAAAAACCTGGGTTATGCCGCTGGGGTCAATAACGCTTTACGGTGGCTGGAGAAAAATAATCCACACCAATACTACCTCCTAATCAATAATGACGCTAACGCCACGCCCGGTATGCTTCCGGAACTCCTTAAATTTATGCGTGGGCATGATCGAACAGCAATCACAGCGCCCATGATTAGCATGGGGCAGAAAGAGATAGCATACAGTTGGTATCACCGTTTTACTGGCCTCATGTTTTCACATCACATAATCGGTGCATTTCCATATCTCACCGGTTGCTGTCTTCTTGTCGATCAACAGATTGTTAACTGCGGCCTGTTTGATGAAGATTTTTTTATGTATGGGGAGGATGTCGAACTATGTTGGCGTTTGCGGCTGTCCGGTTGGAATATTTCTTGTGTAAAAGAAGCGACCGTTCTTCATGAAGGAGTGGGATCGAGCTTTCAAGGGGGTAATTTTTATGAATACTATATGGCGCGGGGACATATTCTGCTTGCGCGAAAACTTAACAAGCGTCGATGGGGAATGCCGTTTCTTTATATCGGAAGACTGCTGACACTTTCAGCAAGGGCCGTTCTACGGTCCATCCGCTTCCGGTCAATGATTCCCATAACGGGATGGATCAGTGCTTTGCGAAAACACAATGTTTTTAACCCTTAAATCTCAATGGAAGTAACTCCGCATGCGCATTCTTGTCATCAGCAAACGCCAATACATGAACAGAGATTTGATTGATGATCGGTATGGCCGCTTTCGGGAATTACCACTTGCCCTGGCAGCTGCGGGCCACGATGTTATGGGGATCTGCCTCAGTTATCGACCCCGTGATGAAGGCAGAAGCGATGATGTGAAGGACAACACAAAGGTTTACTGGCATGCGTTGAACTTAAAAAGGCTTCTACCATGGGGTTCAATGAACTATTGGCAAACAATCGACGGAATCGGCAGGGATTCCCGTCCTGATCTGGTTTGGGCCTGTTCTGATTCTTTGCATGCCAT
>JAQVOH010000128.1 GCA_028702695.1 Desulfotomaculaceae bacterium | reverse complement strand
GTACGGAGCAGCGCTATCGGCAGCAACGAATACTTAAAGGTTGAGGAATTCATCCGCGACGACAGCACTGTACAAGATGATGAGAGACTGGAAAAAGCCGTTTTCCGGGCCTCAGATTTTAAGCAGGTATCCCTGTTTGATTAAGCTTGGGAGGGAAGAGACGTATAACCAGGAAAATGACCTGGCTGCGCGGGCTTTTGTTGACTGCTACGGTATACCGGAAGACCCGGCAACGGGCAGCGCCAACGGCTGTCTGGCTGGGTACCTGGTTAAATACAAGTATTTTGGAGTAGACCCGATTGATATCAGGGTTGAACAGGGTTGCGAGGTCGGCAGGCCCTCTTTACTCTTTTTGCGGGCGGATGAGAAAAATGGTGTTATAGATGTTTCCGTGGGTGGTAAAGTTGTGCTGGTCGCCAGAGGGGAATTGCTATAGGTTGGTATGTTATGCTCATGCTGGCCCAGGGTAAGAGGGGTGCTGTCCAATACCCGGTCAGGGGGACTTATGATTTACCTATAAAAAGCGGGCCACCAGATCATGTAAGCAGGACATGACCGGTGGCCGTCGTAATTTCTAAGCTTCTTTATTATCATTAAAAGCATGTCGGTATTAAATGACGGGCAACTAAGAGCCCGCTGACCTGATCAGGCGGGGATTATACCTTTTTGATCTTGCCGGATCCAGTGGCGGTGCTGGGCGATGGCCTCGATGAATTTTTGGCTGAAATATCCCATGTCTGCAGCATTACGGATAGTCACCACCCCAATTTCGTTGACCAATTCTGCGAAAGTCTCTGTTCCGGCCAACGCAGCACCCCGGATTTGGGAGGCCGCCAGGAGGTCAACCCCCTCGTTGGTGGCGCCGATAGTTTTGGCGTGCTTGAAGGCCTCGTTGACGAAGTGCAGGGCGTCTCCATTGGGCAGCAGAGTATCCACGCATTGCCGTCCCCCGGTGACGTATACCGCGTCATACATAATTGAACCGGCGCTTAAGTAGTTTTTGTTTACTTCCAACTGCCGGCCATCCACGCTGGTAAGCATACCCTGGTTCTTGCTGATAATTTCGGCGTGTACCCCGGCGCCTTTCAAGGACTCCATCACTTGCGTCACCTCGGGAAAATTAAACCCGTTTTCCATTAAAATGGCGACCTTCCTGGTTCGCGCTTCCTTGATGGTATTCTCCTGGCTTACAGCCGGCGACGCAGCGGTAACACCTGTTCCGCCCGGATTTGCCGGAGCGGATGCGCCGATGCCGGCAGCGATTTGCACCGCCAGTTGGCCGTCCACGTTGTTGAACATATCCACCACGCGCTGTTTAATCTGCTTGTCCATCACCCCGCCCACCTCGAAGTGGAAAGCATCAATGATATGCTGTTTCTCCGCAGCCGACATGCTGTTCCAGAATAGGGTTGCCTGCCGGTAGTGATCATTAAAACTTTCGCTGCGCCGGCGAATCTTTTGACCGTCCACTTTTTCAGCATAATGAACGTACCCGCCTTCAGTGTCCGCAGCGGGCTGTGGGGTGTTCCCCTGCAGAGAGTTCGGGAAATAGCTGACCCTGCCGTGATCGATGGTCATACGGTGATAGCCGTCGCGCTGGTTATTGTGCACCGGGGCCAGGGGGCGGTTGATGGGTATTTCATGGAAGTTTGGGCCACCCAGGCGGATGAGCTGGGTGTCCAGGTAGGAAAAAAGCCGCCCTTGCAGCAGGGGGTCGTTGGTGAAATCGATGCCCGGCACCACGTGGCCCGGGTGGAAGGCGACCTGCTCCGTTTCGGCAAAGAAGTTATCCACGTTGCGGTTCAAGGTCATCTTACCAATTCTTTTGACCGGGATGAGTTCCTCGGGCCAGAATTTGGTGGGATCGAGAATATCGAAGTCGAATTTGAACTCGTCTTTTTCCTCCAGCAGCTGTACGCCCAATTCGTACTCGGGATAGTCGCCTTTGTTGATGGCATCCCACAGGTCGCGCCGGTGGTAATCAGGATCCTTACCCGCCAGTTTCTGTGCCTCGTCCCAGACCAGGGAATGTACGCCAAGCATGGGCTTCCAGTGAAACTTCACAAAACGCGCCTTGCCCTGGGTATTGACAAACCGGAAGGTGTTAACGCCAAAGCCCTCCATCATGCGGAAACTCCGTGGGATGGCCCGGTCGGAGAGCAGCCACATAATCATATGCGTAATCTCCGGCAGGTTCACTACAAAGTCCCAAAAGGTGTCGTGTGCCGAGGATGCCTGGGGTATCTCGTTGTGAGGTTCCGGCTTGATGGCGTGAACGATGTCCGGGAACTTCATGGCGTCCTGAATAAAGAAAACCGGGATGTTGTTGGCCACCAGGTCATAGTTGCCTTCTTCAGTGAAGAACTTGGTGGCAAAACCCCGCACATCGCGTACGGTATCCGCCGAGCCCCGCGAGCCAACAACGGTGGAAAAGCGCACGAAAACCGGAGTTTTAACAGAAGGATCCTGCAGGAACTTGGCCCTGGTAAACTCGGTCATAGGTTCGTAAACCTGGAAATAACCGTGTGCGCCAAACCCGCGGGCATGGACGACGCGCTCCGGTATCCGCTCATGGTCGAAGTGGGTTAGTTTTTCACGGAAATGAAAGTCTTCCATCAGGGTCGGTCCCCGGTCGCCTGCCTTTAGCGAATCGTCCGTGCTGGAGACGCGTAACGCTTGATTGGTGGTGAGTTTTTCGCCGTCATGGTCAGCGCGAAAATGGTCCAACTGCTTACCCTTGATGTGCTCCTCTATGGCAGCCTTTTGTTGATGTTTTGTGTTCATTTAACCATCCTTTCAATGCGTGTGTGATTTTTTGGCGTATTTGTAAGTAAGGTCATAGATGAAGCATAGCTCTTCTTTTTAATGGAGAATAGTCCCAGGCTACAATAGGTGATAATTGATATGTGCCGCGTATTTGGACTTTTGATAATATCTTCTTTGATAGTAAATGCCTGTTTATTGATCTTACCCCGGTAAAAGATATATATACCCGGCAGAGGCGCTCTGACTCCTTGGGTGGATAATGGAAACACGGGGTGGCACTGATTAAAGAAATTTTTGGAACATCTTGCAGGATATTTTTGCCACCATGTCGAACATATATTCAGCAAACAGGAGTTCCGGGAGTGCTGAATGTGTCTCATCCCTTGTATCCTCTGATCCAGGAGTTTTTGGCCGATTTACAAAACTGTGGTCTGGCTAAAGGTACTGTTACCGCCTACCGTGGTACACTGCGCAATTTTACCCGCTTTTTTAATGGTTCTGTTACGGAAATCAACGCCGGCGCACTTCGCCGTTACCTGGCTAAAGTGGGCGGAAGCCCCAACAACCGTGCCCGGCACTTCTCCAACCTGAAAATTTTCCTGAACTGGTGCTACCGGTTTGAATACATCCCCGTCAATCCTATCCACAAGTTGGAGACTCCCCGGAGCCACGCATACCCGCCCCGGCCTATCCCCACGACACATCTGGAGCTTATTGCAGAGGCAATTCAAAATACAGACACCCGCACGCGCCTCCTTTTTACCTTGCTATTGGAAACAGGCATGCGTATCAGGGAGACCTTATCTATCAAATTTTGTGACATCGACCTGTCGCACGGTGAAGAAAAAATAATCGTGTGCGGCAAAGGTGACCGGCTGCGGGCAATTCCCTTAGTGCCGGGGCTTTTATCCCTGGAGCTGCTCGAAAGAGAAGTGAGCAAATTTGGGGCGGAGCAGATTTACCTTTTCCCCCAACCTGGCGATAATAGTCAATCCCTTTCATATAAAGATGCCAGTATTATGTGGCGCCAACTGCAAAAACAAACCGGCACGCGTTATCACGTCCACCAGCTTCGTCACAGCTGCGCCACACATCTGCTGAATTGCGGCGTCAGTATCGAGGCGATTCAGAAGCTTTTGGGCCACAAAAAGCTCTCTACCACTTCCCGCTACGCCCAACTGGAGCACAGTGTCCTGCGGCGGGAGATGGCAGGCCACCTGCGCCGTCAAAAGGGGGGTGAAGCCGGTGTCCCCGAGCGTTAAAGCACTGATCGAAGATTTTTTATCTGACTTATCCAACGCCGGCAGGTCATGGCACACTATCAGAAACTATCGCTCCGACCTGAACCGGTTTGCCGGCTATTATGATGGTGAAATAGAGGATTTAAAGTCAGACCATTTGCGTCAGTACCTGCAGACTCTGGCTGAAAAAGCTTCATCCACCCGGGGCAGGAACTTTGCCAGTCTGAATAAGTTTTTAGACTGGTGTAGCAGGTTTGATATAATTACGGCCAATCCGCTGGCCTGCCTGAACGGGCCAAAATGGGGGGAGTGGGTGCCCAGGGCCATTCCCACGGAACAATTGCACATCCTTATGCAGGAGATAAAACGGTTACCGCCACGGGAGCGACTGCTGTTTACCATGCTATTGGAGACGGGTATGCGGATTAGTGAAGCCCTGGGAATCCAAATTGAAAATATTGATTTTACCCAGGGACAGGAGTTTGTGATCATCCGTGGTAAGGGCGACCGTATTCGCCTGGTGCCCCTGTTGCCTGAAATGGATTGCCTGGGGCTTCTTAAAGACTATATAAAAGACCGCAACATCGTTGCCGGCCCGCTTTTTCGCCCCCATAGCGGAAAAAAGGCGCGGCCTATGTCTTACCGCACCGCCCTTTTTCACTGGGAGAAGCTGCGTGAAAAAGTAGGCCTTAAATACGAAATCCACCAGCTCAGGCACAGCTGCGCTACAAGTTTACTCAACGACGGGGTGGGCATCGAAATTATCCGCCAGCTTCTGGGGCACCAGGATATCCAGACCACCAGCCGCTATGCCAAACTTGATATACGCGCTCTGAGGAAGGAACTGATTGCCTACGTAGAACGCCGGGAGAGAGGGCTGGTCCGGGAAGAAGGAGCGGTGTGGGAAATTTGCTATTGAGTTGCAGAAGAGAATGCAAAACTGGCTCATGAGCAGCACCGTTGAAGCTTATTACTACTAAAATGTATTTTTTGTTATAATATAAACACAAGGGAGGATTTCCGGTGGCCGAATATGACCATTTTATTAAGGCCATTACCCAGCGGTATACCCAACACATAGCTACTTTGATCCGTGGTATGGAAGTTAGGGTAGAGCACATGTTAGAGCTAGATAAAGAGGCAGTATCTGTACAGCGTATGTCGGACGCTCTCTTCAAAGTTCATGAGGATGGTTACGAATACCTTATGCTGGTTGAATTCCAGACCAGACCGGACAGGGAAATGCCACTAAGGATAATGGAGTATACAGCTTTACACCACAGGAGGTATGGAAAACCAATATACCCAGTGGTGGTGAATCTGACCGGCAGAGGTATGAAGGAGCGGTATAGTTTCGACTGCCTGGATCTAACCATAATGGATTTCAATTACCGACAGGTAAACTTAAGAGAAGTAAGCGGCACAGAGTACCTGCACCGTGGGTTGATTGGTCTAATCCCTTTTGTACCATTAATGAAACATAATGAGCAACCTGAAAAAGTACTGGAGAAATGTGCTCAGCGTTTAGAAACCGAAGTGCCGGATGAGGAAGAAAGGTCTACAATATATTTGGCCTTAGGCGTCATGGCATCGTTGAAGTTCCCGAAACATTTAATCCTCAAAGTTTTGGAGGTGAGCAAAATGGAAAACTCCCCGCTGTTCGACGGTATCCGGGAAGAATGGGAAGCCAGAGGGGAACAAAGAGGTGAACAAAGAGGTGAATTAAGAGGTATACTCAAGGGACGGCTGGAATTGCTTATAAATCTGATTGAGACAAAATTTGGCGCGGTCCCGGATGATTTACGCGCGCAATTGATTGCTCTAAAAGAAACGGATGCTATTAGAGAAGTTGTACGTAAAGCAGTAAGTTCAGGTACAATAGAAGAATTTATAGCAACTTTAAAAAAATGATATACCATCTGATTCTTTAAATCTGGCCTGCCCTCAGGGGAAGAGAAAACCTTTTGGCTGGTGATGTATTAGATCTGGATACTGGACCTTATTAGTAAAAGGGAAATTAATGCTTGCTCAAGTATTTATAAAAAACGCCCCTTCAGCCCACGGTTGCGTACCGCTGGTTGAATGGGGCGTTGTCTGTTTTAAGACAAATCGTAGGGGTATTATACGCAAGATTTTTACCTCTAATTTGATTAGCGAGCAACCTCAATATTGCCAGTTGCAGCAAAGTCACAAACAGGTTGACAAAAT
>JAQVOH010000127.1 GCA_028702695.1 Desulfotomaculaceae bacterium | reverse complement strand
TTACAGCTACACGTATAGCGATTGCAAGTTTTATGCTGCCGTATTGTTTTGTTTATAATCCGATGCTGCTTCTTCAAAAGGTGGTGTTTTGGGAGCTTGCCATACTTGTTGCATCGGCGCTGCTGGGTGTGATGATGCTTGCCGGAGCCCTTGAGGGGTGGATGTTCCGCGACCTTAAAAAGTATGAACGGGCAGCTGTTGGTGTTTGTGCGCTTATTGCTATTCATCACAGCCTGGCAATAAGTATCTTTGCTCTATTTGTGCTGCTGATTGCAGTATGTTATTTCTACAAAACAAAAAATCATATGCTTAAAACCTGCCCGGCTAATGATTGATCTGTGCCTTTCATAAATCATCACTAGTGCATAAACTCTCTCTTTAAACCCGCGCTTTTGAAAAATATGGCGCGGGTTTAATCTTACCCTGGTGTCAAGATCAAATACATGCAGTAGGTTACACATAAGTTGTGAATCCGGTTCTCCTCCGTCTGGTACTAAAAAGCACAAATAAATGGGTAATAGAGCATGTATACAATTCATGAAGAGGTATAATAATTGCGTAAAACCAGTCTTGAACGAGGATATCATACGCAGAATTACCTGATTTCAGATTAAGACTAATAAATAATTAGAAAACAAAAACCAGTTACATTTAAACATACAACAGAAAGAGGGGCTAAATAGAAATGAGAAAGCACAGCCTTTTGATTACGGGAGGAACAGTAATATTTCCCGAACAGAATAAGGCAGAAAAACTGAATATTGCCATATCAGACGGGAAGATAGCAGCTATGGGAGTTTGCACACCTGATGCGGTGTGTGTTATTGACGCGGATGGATTGTATATTTCACCTGGTTTTATCGACTCCCACATACACGATGAAGAGGCAGACGGCGGAGAAGGCATTGAAAAAGCACTTTTACGGCAGGGCGTCACTACTGCAATAGCCGGAAATTGCGGTTGCGGTCCGCTGGCGGAAAATATCCTCCCATTTCGTCAGAACCCGTGGCTCAACCTTGGCTACCTTACCGGACATACAAAGCTTAGAGAAGCCGCGGGAGTAACTGATATTTATGCTGCAGCCGGGGAAAAAGAGATAGAACAGATGAAGTTATTGCTGGATAAGGAGCTGGAGGGAGGCTCTTTTGGTGTTTCCATCGGGCTTGAGTATCTGCCAAATACCTCATTGCAAGAAATTGAAGCTCTTCTTGAAGTTGTTGCCCGTTTTGAAAACAGATGGGTCCCGATACACATTCGTAAAGATGGCCCAAAGGCTGTTGATGCGGTAGATGAGGTCCTTGACCTGGCTGAAAAATGGCCGGTTCGCATTCAACTCTCACATCTTGGCAGCATGGCCGGGTTTGGACAACTTGGGAAAGTTTTGGAACATATAGAAAACGCTAAATCGAAAGGTGCTGATGTAACTTTTGATTGTTATCCCTATTCAGCGTTTTGCACACATTTAGGTTCAGCTGTCTTTGACCCCGGTTTTGAGGAACGGTGGGGCAAGGGACTTGAATCACTTGAAATAGCCAGCGGGCCATATCGCGGGAAACGTCTCAGTGAAGAGGATTTATATAACCGCCTGCGCAAAGAAGACCCGGAAACATTCATTGTGGCCCACGTGATAAAACAAGATGAGGTTGAACTTTGTCTTTCTCATCCGGATTGCGCAGTAGCATCAGACGGAGCCTTGCTTGAAGGACACGGACACCCGCGGGCGGCAGGAACATTTCCCAGGGCTATCCGTATGCTTGTAGACAAGGGGGTTTCGTGGCCCGAGGCAATACGCAAATGCACATCACTGCCTGCAAATATGAACTGGCTGGGTAAAGGTGTAATTAAAGAAGGCGCTGATGCCGACCTTGTTATATTTGACGGTGACAGACTGAAGGACAACGCAACCTTTGCTGATGACCTTCTGCCTCCGGACGGGATCGAATGGGTAATAATCGGTGGTATCCCTGCAGTAAGAGGCAAGGAGATTCTTGGCGGGGCCAAAGGAAGACTTCTCAGCAGAAGATTGCACAGCTTTTGTGATTATTGTTATCCTATGCATGATATAAATTGTTGCTGACTCTAAAAAGATGTTGCAGATATGCAGTTATTAACGGATTGTCCTAATTAGGGCAGATTTGTTTGTGTGCTGATCCCGAATGTATAATCTAATATGGTTTCGGCGGGGGCTGCCTGCAGAGCTTTATGTCTGCTGCGGCCGGAATAAAAATTGATGAGGTGAGATTATGGGGACTAATATGATAAATTGCACAAAAAAAGATTATGAGGGTGTTACCTGATCTTAATAATCTTTGAACAGAGAGAAGGATTTAAATGGTAAAGCCAGATCCCAATAAAATATATCCGAGAGAAAACGACAGTACCATATGTTATCTGAAAAATATAATAAAAAACCCGGATATCATCATAGGCGATTTTACGTTCTATCATGATTTTGCAGGCGCAATGGATTTTGAAAAGAAAAACGTGCTGTACCATTACCCTGTTAACCATGATCGGCTTGTGGTAGGTAAGTTCTGCTCTATTGCCTGCGGGACTAAATTTCTTTTTACCGGGGCAAATCATGCGATGGCTTCGCTGTCAACATTTCCGTTTCCGATATTTCCCGAATGGAATGACGATGTATTTGTAGCTGGAGCCTGGGACAATAAGGGCGATATAGTGATCGGAAACGATGTGTGGATAGGATACGAGGCTGTGATCCTGTCCGGCGTTCGTATCGGCGATGGCGCCATCATCGGGACCCGTGCCGTTGTAACGAAAGATGTACCTCCATATACTGTTGTAGGAGGAGTTCCTGCAAAAATAATCCGCAGGCGTTTTAGTGATTCTGTAATTGAAATATTACAGAAATTAAAATGGTGGGACTGGGATATAGAAAAAATTAGCGGCAACTTACAGGCGATCAGGGATGCAGATATAGAAGCTCTAAAAGAAGTTTAGCTTATCTTAAAAGGCATAGGTAAGCCTGTTGTATCCGGTGTCAACAAAGTGATCCGGTAAAAATAAATGCGTAAACACATTTTGAATTTCAGGATGCAGTTTACGCATTTAAATATTCAATAATACGTATAGCGCAAATGGTTAACGCTGGCTGGTTTCTTTATCCGGAGATTGTCTGGCGGTCCATTTTTCAGTGATTTCCTGAGATTTTTTCAGCTGGCTGGGAGAAAGTTTCTTGGCAATACGGCTCCTTACGGAAATAGCCTCGTTTTGTAATGAATCGATTGAATGCACTGCAGACAGACTTATCCAGACGTATGCGGTTTTAATGTTTTTAGTGACACCATCTCCATTGTTGTACATCATTCCGAGACAAAATTGTGCTTTTCCATTTCCCTGCTCTGCTGCCTTTCTGTACCACTCTGCAGCCTTGGTGAGGTTTTTTTGCATGCCACATCCTTTGTAATTCATGATACCCAAGCATAGTTGAGCATCGGAGTTTCCTTTTGCAGCCGCTTTCCTGAAGGATGCGGCAGCTTCGCAGTAATTTTTTGTGACGCCGGTTCCATTGCAATACATCAGGCCTAGACATAACTGGGCTTTAGCATCGCCGTTTTCGAACGCTTTGGCAAACCATGCCGCAGCCTCAGAATAATTTTGTGCGGTAATTTCACCTTTATAGAAAATTAATCCAAGATTGAACTGGGCATTTTTTTCTCCTTGATCTGCTGCTCTATGGTACCATTTTATGGCTTCTTGAGGGTTTTTAGAGACACCGAGTCCCTGCTCATACATAAAACCAAGCCTGAACTGGGCTTTGGAATCCCCCTTCTCTGCTAAGCGCAGCAGCCGCTGTTCTAAGTTGGTTTCTGCATAGTTGAAATTTTCAGATGCATCCGGGTTTTTGGGTAAAAAACTTTGCCCCTCTTTTGAGTAAGCGCTATTGGAAGATAACAAAAACAGGATAGTGGTAATAGCCAGAAAAATTTTTTTCTTCATTTTTACTAAAGCCTCATTAATTATTAAAATAGAAAAACTTTTTGTATATTGAGGATAACACTGTTTTTATAATATTCGAATAAATGTTATTAAAGACTATTTTTGTTCAAAATATTTGGTGTCGGAGTTTTGGGTACAGTTATCTGTGGTTACTTGAAAAAGCAAGAAACCCTGCCGTGGGCAGGGTTTCTTAGATGTATGGAAACGTGTGGATTATTGGCTTGGTGGGCGATATTGGGTTCGAACCAACGACTTCCACCGTGTGAAGGTGACACTCTACCACTGAGTTAATCGCCCGCTTTGTGCATCGGATGGAATTATACTTGCTTAGTGCCAATATTTCAAGTTCCGTGCCAGATATTTCCGTGTCAGATATTGTCGGCAAAATTGGCGATGAGGTCGCCGGTGATGGTACGTTTGTTCCTGATATTGGCAAAGCAGGAGGAAACATGAGGGGATATCAGGCTGGATGCCGCTCCCACAAGTCAGTGCATTTGGTGTAAAATAGTTGCCGTTGGCAAAATACAAACGAAGGGTCGAATGCATGATGATCCTATGCACAAAAATGAACGGCAACGGAAACGATTTCCTTGTTATAAACAATATGGATCTTAAATACAGCGGCGAAACGCTTTCCACGTATGCCAAGGCTCTTTGCAGAAGGAGAGAGTCACTGGGCGCAGACGGTATCCTTGCAGCGGAACCATCGGAATCCCATGATTTCAAAATGAGACTGTTCAACCGCGACGGCACAGAGGGCGAGATGTGCGGCAACGGGGCAAGGTGCATTGCCAGATATGCATTTCTGAAAGGCATAGTAAAAAAATCTGAGATGACCTTTGAAACCCTGGGCGGCAGGGTGGATGCCAGTGTAAGCGATGCAAGAACGACCCTCAGGCTTTCTCCTGTAAATATTTCAAACCTTGTTCACGATGTTCCCGCCTCTGTCGAAGGATATGATTTCAGCTATACTTTTTTGACAGTCGGTGTTCCGCATGCAGTAATCTTTGAAAAGAAACGCCTTGATTCTGAAGACAGATACAGGAAGATCGGCAGGGCGATACGTTTTAGGGCAGACCTTTTCCCGGAAGGGGCAAATATCAATTTTGTCTCACCAAAGTCAACATATGAAGCAGGCCTTGACGTCATCACATATGAGAGAGGGGTGGAAGACCTCACCCTTTCATGCGGCACAGGGTCCACGGCAAGTGCAATAACTGCCTTTACTGCCGGACTGACAGGCCCGGTGGTGGATGTATACAACCCTGGAGGGCTCAACAGGGTATCGTTGAAGTTTGGACCCTCGGATACACTGCTGCCCGAACTTGAGGGCGGCGCATCGTATATAGCGGAGATCGAGGCGCTGGAGGAAGCGTTAGATCAGTAAAATTAAAATGTCGACCGGAAAAAGAGCTATCAGTCTAGTTGCACTGCTTGTCCTTTTTCTAATTTATATTGGAGGAATCAATGTTATGCCTAAACCATGGTGGCGTGAAACGATAGAGACGGTTTTCTGGGCGCTTGTGCTTGCCCTTATCCTAAGGACCTTTGTTATTCAGGCTTTTTGGATCCCAAGCGGATCTATGATCCCCACTCTTGAAGTGGGGGATCGTGTGCTCGTACTTAAGTTCTGGTACGCGATGCCCAAAGTTGAGCCAAAGAGGGGACAGATAGCTGTCTTCAAGTACCCGGTGGATCCGAGAAGGGATTTCGTAAAACGGATCATAGGTCTTCCCGGTGACAAGGTAGAGATGAGGAACGGCACAGTATATGTCAACGACAAAGAAGTATTTGAGCCGTACGTGAAAAACAAAGACACCTTTGATATGCTGCCGGAAACAGTTCCGGAGAAAAGCTATTTTTGCCTGGGAGACAACAGGCCGAACTCGCAGGACGGCAGGTTTTGGGGGTTTGTCCCGAGAAATTTCTTCCGAGGTCCGGCAGTTTTCAGATACTGGCCGCTTAACCGGATAGGGCTGATAGAATAAATGGGTCGGACTGTATGGTTCCCTGGGCATATGGCAAAAGGCAAGCGCCAGCTTGAGGCGCTTGCAGCCAACATTGACCTTATCTTAGAGGTTCGGGACGCGAGAGCTCCGAACCTCTCTTCGTCGCCCTTCCTTCACATATTTGCCCCTAAGATACAGATATGGACGATCCTCTCAAAAGCTGACCTTGCTGATCCCCAAATCACTAAAATATGGACAGATCATCTGAAGTCCAAAAAACTTCCAACGTGGCCTCTGGATCTCCGT
>JAQVOH010000037.1:22772-24661 GCA_028702695.1 Desulfotomaculaceae bacterium | reverse complement strand
GTAATCACTTCCTCTATAGTTGTAGGCGCCCCGGAAACCTGATATACTTATAGGGTTCTAAAGGAGGTTTAACTCATGTCTGTTAATATGTTCAGGAATATCGCCATCATCGCTCACGTCGATCACGGCAAAACGACCCTGGTGGATGCTCTACTGAAACAGAGTGGTATCTACAGGGAAAACCAGCACGTGGTCGAAAGGGTCATGGATTCAAATGATCTGGAAAAGGAACGTGGCATCACTATTCTTGCCAAAAACACTTCGGTGCGTTACGGCGATATAAAGATTAATATAGTGGATACCCCGGGTCACTCCGATTTTGGAGGCGAGGTTGAGCGGGTTTTAAAAATGGTTGACGGCGTACTGCTACTGGTAGACGCCTTTGACGGCACCATGCCCCAGACCCGTTTTGTTTTACGCAAAGCTATGCAACTAAACCTTAAGCCCATTGTGGTCATCAACAAGATCGACCGGGATGGCGCCCGCATAGCTGAGGTTGTAGATGAGGTTTTGGATCTGTTCATCGACTTGGGAGCAGGCGATGATCATTTAGACTTTCCCATTATTTACACCTCGGCCAAGGAAGGAACGGCTACGTCCGATCCTGACATTGCGGGACAGAACATGCAGCCCCTGTTCGAAGCCATCATTAAATTCATACCAGCGCCTGCCGGAGATGATGATGGACCGGTGCAACTACTGATCAACAATACCGAGTATGATAACTTTGTGGGACGAATGGGCATAGGCTGTGTCAAACGCGGCAGGATTTTCAACGGCCAACAGGTGACCATTATCGAACACGATGGCAACATGCGCCAGGGCCGTATTGGTACCCTTTACGCCTACGAAGGGCTGGAGAGGCTAGCGGTAGCAGAAGCGGTCTGCGGTGAGATTGTGGCTTTTTCCGGTCTGGAGGATATCAAGATCGGCGAAACAGTGGCTGATAAGGACCAACCAGAGCAGTTGGAGCCCATTACCGTGGATGAACCAACCCTGAAGATGAGCTTCATGGTCAACGACAGTCCCTTCGCCGGACGGGAAGGTAAATATTTAACCACACGCCATCTCAGAGCCCGGCTCTTTAAAGAGATGGAAAAGAACGTAAGCCTCAGGGTGGAGGAAACCGAAAGCACGGATGTCTTTGAGGTATGCGGTCGAGGTGAACTGCACCTGTCGATTCTGATTGAGACGATGCGCCGGGAAGGTTTTGAACTGCAGGTATCAAAACCGGAAGTCATCTTCCGATGGGAAGCAGGACAGAAGCTGGAACCCATGGAGCTCCTGATGGTGGATATTCCCGAGGAAAAAATGGGTGTGGTTATGGAAATCGCCGGGGCCAGAAAAGGCGAAATGCTTAACATGAGCTCCCTCGGCCCGGACCAACTACGACTCGAGTTCAAGATACCTGCCAGAGGTTTGATCGGCTTCCGCTCCCAACTACTAACCGAGACCAGGGGCCACGGTGTAATGAGCCATATCTTCATGGGTTATGAACCCTACAAAGGTGATATCAAAGGACGCTACCAAGGCGTACTGATCGCTTTTGAATCCGGTGAGGCCAACACTTACGGCCTGCACAACGTTGAGGATCGCGGCGTCTTATTCATTACTCCTGGCACCAAGGTTTACGAGGGCATGGTGGTAGGATCGCATTCCCGTGAGCAGGACCTGGAGGTTAACGTCTGCAAGAAAAAACACCTGACCAACATGCGCACCAGCACCTCCGAGACCACCGTGCGCCTGGAGGAACCCTTGAATTTCAGTCTTGAAGAAGCTCTGGAATACATCGGCACGGATGAACTACTGGAAGTCACCCCGCAAAACCTGCGCATGCGCAAGCGGGTACTGAACAAGAACGAACGCAAAAGAGGCCAGGCAAACTCCCA